>BTTC01000030.1:0-11553 GCA_036244935.1 bacterium
AGGTACCGCGCTCGTATGCCTCTTTGTCCAGCGCTCCGTGCATATCCACGTAATGGGATACGTCCGCTATGTGTACGGAAAGTTCGTATCCGTCAGGAATTTTCTTTATCGATATGGCGTCGTCGAAATCGCGGGCGTTTTCACCGTCGATGGTTATGATCCATTCCCCGCGCAGGTCAAGACGGTCTTTGACATCCTTTGCCGAGGGTTTTTTCATACGCCGCGCCGCGTTTAGAGCTTCGGCGGAAAATTCTTCGGTCAGGTCGTATTGCCGGATTATTATCCGCTTTCCAACCGCCGGATCGGACGGATAGCCGAGCGTTTCAACCACCTCGGCAGAGGGTGTTTTGTGCTGTTCGGGGTAGCCGGTGATACGGGCAGTAACTATCTGGCCGGATTTGGCCTTGAGCGTTTTTCCTGCCGATATATGAAAATCCTGCACGATCCGCTTTTGCGTCGGGATAACAATCCCGCCTCCGCCCCGGCTTTCAAACAGACCGGTTATGGTTTTGTGGGCGCGCTCCAGTATCCGTATTACCCTGCCGAACCGTCTGCCCTGCTTGTCGCTGCCTTCGATACGGCATACCACGCGGTCGCCGTGCATGGCTTGGCGGAAATTTCCGGGACCGATGAAAACATCTTTTTCGGTTTCATCTTCCGGTAAGATAAAACCAAACCCGTCAGGGTGACCCTGCACATCGCCCACCACGAGATTCATACTGTCCGGCAGGCCGTAGCGTCCGCCGCGTATCTTCACGATCTCACCGGATTTTACAAGTTCCTTCAGGTATCTTGTCAGCGTATCGCGGTACGGATTGCCCAGTTTTTCCTTTAGCTCCGCTTTTGAATGCGGATGGTCGAGCAGAGACCGCAACCGCTCCAGCAGATCTTTCTGTATTTTCATGTCATATCTTGAAGCTACCCTTTTACCACATTATCAAATACATCGGTTAACGGTAAATCTGCGGGCGTCTTTAATAATACCCCGATAAAAAACCTTAAGTGGCGGTTTTCAATAACCGATAAACCAAGAAAGGGTATATGCATAAATGGCAGTAACAATTGATGGATTGATTTCAGGGCTTGATACGGCCAGTATCATCACCAGCCTGCTTGAGCTGGAAAAACGCCCCGTAGACCTGCTGGAGGCCAAACAGGATGTAATAGACGGACAGCTTTCCGCATGGCAGGAAATAAGCACCAAGCTTCTTTCGCTGGAAACCGCATCGCTTAACATTAACAACTCTTCCAAGTTCAACGCCATCGGCTCAACCTTCGTAAACAATAACGCTTTGCAGGGAGGCGTCGTCAATGTTCTCGCCAATGACAACGTAATCACCGGCAGCAACAGCTTAAGCGTGTATCAGATCGCCACGCAGCAAAAGATAGTAAGCGATCAGGGCTTCGGTTCAACCACGCAAAACATCGGTCACTGGTCGACTACGATAACAACCTCGACCGGAACGCAGACCTTTTATCAGACCACGCTTGACGAGTTGAAAAGCGCCATAAATTCATCCGGTCTTGGCGTAACGGCATCCATAATCAACACGTCAAGCACTTCCACGCCGTATTACCGGCTGCAGGTCACAAGCAATCAGCCGGGCGTGGATAACGGCTTCGACCTCAGCGTTAACCAGGGGCTTACCGGCCTGGGCGACCCCGGCATCTTATTATCGTTTTCCACCATGCAGCAGGCGCAGGATGCAATCGTGGCGCTGGACGGGATTACCGTAACCCGCTCTACCAACGTTTTCAGCGACTTGATAGAGGGGGTGGAATTGGAACTCCTTTCCGCCGGATCAGGTACGATCACCTTTTCAACCGATACCAGCCAGATAGTTGAGAACATGGGGGAGTTCGTTGACGCCTACAACAACGTGATGGGTTTTATCCGTGAACAGCTTGTCTACAATCCCGCCATTGATGAAACCGGACCGCTTTTCGGAAACAGCACTCTTTTGGTTATACAAACTTCCCTGACTAATATGGTGACCGGCGTCGTAAGCGGCCTTTCGCAAACAATCGATCCGTACACAACGCTTAGTCAGGTCGGGATTTATACGGAGCTGGCCACAAGCAAACTTGTGCTGGACAGTAACAGTCTTGTAAAGGCGCTTACGGATAACTTCGAGGGCGTAAGGAACCTCTTCGTTCCAGCCGGTTCGGGTACGTACACATTCGTAACCGCCGGCGGCTCCGCATCGGGGGGAACCTACGACACCCGCGTCACAAATTCCGGGGGGAACCTGGTCGTCCAGATGAGGGCGCAGGGATCCACCGGAAGCTGGATAACGCTGGAACAGACCGGCAACTACTGGGATGGCCCGCCGGGTACTGTGTTGGAGGGTCTGTCGATCAGGGCGGCAAACCTTGCGGATGGTCAAACAGGAACGATGAGCTTCTCTACGGGTGTCGCCGAGCAGATTTCGTACAGGGTCGGTTTTATTACGGAGTATTCGACCGAAAGCGTAATATACAACCAACTGACCTCCCTCGAAACGCGCAAGGATGACTACCAGGATCAAATAGACAACCTGAACCTCCGGATAGAGAGAAAACGGGTAAGCATGGTTCGGCGGTATGCCCAGCTTGAGGTAACGCTGGCCCAGCTCAAGAGCCAAAGCTCCTATCTGACGCAACAGTTTGAGAGTCTCCTTGGGCTCAATAAATAAGGGACGTAAAGTGAAAAATAAAAATGTGCAGGAGTACAAAAAAAACGAGATAAATACGGCCGGCAGGCTCAAGCTGGTGGTCATGATGTACGATGGTCTGATAAGCCAGCTTTATGAATGCAAAAACAAAACCCAGCAGGGAGACGTAGCGGGCAGGGGGATGAGCATATCCAAAGCCCAGCGTATATTAAACGAGCTTCAGGAATCGCTTAACAGGGTAGAAGGGGGCGAGGTGGCGAAAAACCTCGAAAATCTTTACAAATACATCACCGCCACCCTTACGCGGGTAAACATAGAAGGGGACGCCGCATCGTCCGTGGATCATTCAATAAACATTCTTGAAACCTTGCGTAATGCATGGCGTGAGGTTATTGCGAACAGTCCGAAAGGAAACGAACAGGATCCCCCATCGCGGCGCCTCACGTTAGAGATGTGATTTCGGGGGTGGTGTCCATTGTCACCCCGAGTTTACCGAGGGGCGCTGCTTGGTTTGTCGTGATTCGTCCTTCGACCGTTCGGCAAGCTCACGGCAAACAGCTCAGGATGACAGCTCACCATGACAAGCGTTAATAGTACAAAACCCTCCTGCGCCTCCCCTTACATGCCTTGCGGCAAGGGGAGGATTATTACAAAAACCGTTTTCTTCATGTGCGTATATTCAAACTGACCCACTACCAAAAAAAACGCTGAACGTTAAAGAAAAGTCTGTTTGGGGTTAGAATCAACGGACTATGACCAAGGCTCGAAAACCGGGCCGGCGTTTTGAGCCGGTTCATTTCCTGATATTGCTGTTTGCGGGCGTTATCCTTGCGGGCAGTGTTTTGCTGATGCTGCCGTTTGCAAACAGGACGGGGCTGTCGTTCGTGGATGCCGTTTTTACCGCCACGTCCGCCGTGTGCGTAACAGGTCTTATGACCCTAAACGTTGCGGAAACCTTCACCGTATTCGGCCAGGCGGTGATAATGCTCCTGATGGAACTAGGCGCGTTGGGGATAATGTCCGTTTCGTCGCTTTTCGTACTCATGCTGGGCAAATCCATATCGATGAGGAATTCTTCCATCGTACACGGTTCGCTGACCATGTCCCATCACATCAACATGCGTAAGCTGGTAAGCTCCGTCTTCATACTCATGTTGGTTTTCGAGCTGGCCGGCTGGGCGGCGTTAACGCTCCTGTGGATGGACGATCTCGGCCTTGAGGGAGCGGCGTGGGCGGGACTTTTTCACTCGATCTCGGCGTTTTGCAACGCGGGCATATCCATATTCCCCGAAGAGCTTACCGGAATGGAAAAAAGTCCGGTTGTGTGTGCGGTCTTCGACGTATTAATCATCGGCGGCTCAGTAGGTTTTATAACGGTCAGCGAGTTATATGACAGATGCTCGCGCACCCGTACGCGCAAAAAGTGGACGCTTCAGACGCGGCTTGTTTTAATATACACAGCCCTTCTCATACTGATCGGCGCGGCGGGTTTTATGATCTTCGAAATGAAAAACGTTCATGAGGCAAAGCCTGTCGGCGAACAGCTTACAAGCGCGTTTTTCCACTCCATATCCGGCCGCACCGCCGGTTTCGCTGCCATAGACCCGTCGCTTTACAACAACACAACGCTTTACATGCTCATGATACTCATGTTTATCGGCGGAGCTTCCGTTTCCACGGCGGGTGGAATAAAGATAACCACTCTTGCGGTGCTGATCGGCTTGGCCCTCTCCCGCTACAAGGGACACGAAAAACCGCATATCCTCAACCGCTCCGTACCGGACCAGGTGGTTTCCCATGCGATTTCCATCGTTTCACTTTCCGTTATGATAGTGGCGCTTTTCATTATACTTCTGCTTGTCACGGAATCGGGTTCCGCCATGTCTTTGGCCCAAAGCCGCGGCAGGTTCATCGAAATAGCGTTCGAGGTGGTTTCCGCCTTCGGCACAACCGGCCTTTCTATGGGCATCACGTCGTCGCTGACCATGTACGGCAAAATACTTATAACTCTTCTGATGCTGATAGGCAGACTGGGGCCGCTTTCAATTGCGATGGCGGTCGGTACGGCCCAAAGGACGCGAACTTATCAATTATCAGAAGAATCCATTATGGTAGGATAGCTTCCATGAAACGTTTTGCCGTTTTGGGCCTTGGCAAGTTCGGTTTTTACCTCGCGCGCAAACTTTTCGAAAACGGGCACGAAGTAATAGCGGTAGACGTCGACAAGGAAGTTGTCCAAAACGTGAAAGACTACTCCACTCAGGCAATAATCGCCGACGCAACGAACAAGGAGACGCTCATCTCGCTCGGAATAGAGGAGGTGGATACGGCGGTGGTAAGCCTCGGTACCCGAATGGATCACTCTATTCTTGTTACGCTGCACCTCAAGGAGATCGGTCTCAAGGAGGTGGTGGTAAAGGCCATAACGGAAGACCACAGGAAGATACTTGAGATAATAGGAGCGACGCAGGTGATATTCCCCGAAAGGGATATGGCGGAAAAACTGGCGCTTAACCTTTCGTCGCGGAACATACTGGACTATCTGGAACTCTCGCCCGGGTTTTCAATAATGGAGCTGGCGCCCCCCAGCGGTTTCATCGGCAAGACGATAAAAGACCTGCAGTTAAGAAACGTTTACGGCGTACAGGTAATAGCTATCAAGGAACTGATACCGGAACGGATGAATCTGGTACCGGCGCCCGATACGGTAATCAAGGAGTCGGATATCCTAATAGTTATGGGCAGTGACGAGGCCCTTAGGAGCATAGAGGAAAAGGCTTAAAGCATATTGCCTTACCATGGGTACGATGTACACGCGTAATACAGACCTCAAATGAAAAAACGAGAATTTTGGAACTGCCCCGCTCTACTTACGAATAAAGCGGGATCGTATCAGTCTGCCGACCGATGGCGGAGTATTTCCCTTTGACGTTTGAATACGTATGTGACGAGCAGTTCCCTGTCGTCCGGGTTAAGAGCCACAAACTCCACGTTATAGCTTTTACCGTCATTTTCAACGGAAACAATATCCAGCACTTTGCCCACGGCATCTATCGTAAACGATGGAAACATGGGCGGCGTCATACGCAGTAATATATGACGCCCGACAGCCAGCTTTGTTGCGGATTTAATCCTTATCCCCTTGCTGGAGATATCCTTGACCGCTCCCTTCAGGGCTTCCGGCAAACCGTGCGCTTTGCCTACGATTATCTTCATCAGGGCGTCGAGTTTCTGGTCGATAGATACCCACATCTTCATAACCTGGGGCGATGTTCCCTGATAGTCTTTCAGGCTGTCGATATCCGTCGGCAGTTCCGGGCCGGACGGAGGCAAACCGAGCCTGTCGTCGGTGCTGTGGTTTGCAATTTCATCCGTCAAATTCACGATCTCGCCTTCATCAACCAAACGGAATTCTACGGGGAACGCGGTCTCCACCCGAACCGCTTCGCGCTTGTTTTTCAAACCGGTCTTCTTCGCCATTATTTCATCCTACACCCTTACAATCGGAAATTTATAGCGTTTTAAGTTTTAGCAGATACGATAGATACTCTAACAGGTTTGAATATCAAGACATTACGTATGTGTATCGTATTCATGGTAAAGCAATATGCTTTAGTTGATAATATTTACCTCGCCGCCGCAGTTTGTACAAACCCCGTTTTTAACGCCCGCCGGAACCGCCCGGTAACCTTCCCTTTCAACCAGCGTGTTTCCGCAATGCGGGCAGTAGCTGTTCGTCCACTCCGCCGTATATACATTGCCTATGTATACATACTTTAACCACTTCTTTGCTATTTCCGCCCCCCTCACAAGAGTTTCGGGCGGAGTCGGTTCTATATTCATTTTATACGCTGGATGGTATCCCGAAAGATGCAGCGGGATCATCGGGTTTATATCCGCCAGAAAAGAGGCCAGCCGCTCAAAGTGTGAATCGCTGTCGTTAAGGGTGGGGATCACCAGATTCGTCACCTCCAGATGCGATCTTTCGGCAGCCGCTTCTATGTTGCGAAGTACGGGCGAAAGTCTGCCCTTGCATATCTTCTTGTAAAACGCCTCGTCCATCGATTTCAGATCCATATTAAGCGCGTCCATGAGGGGAAGGATCTCGTCAAAAGGTTCGGGTTCCAGATGTCCGTTGGTTACCAGCACGGTTTTTAACCCCTTTTCCTTCGCAAGCCTGGCGGAATCGACAATATACTCGTACCACATAAGCGGTTCCGTGTATGTATAGGCTATACCCGCGCAGCCGTCGCGGTTGGCCGCCCGCGCCAGCTCTTCGGGCGATATATACCTGCTTGGCGCTTCGCGCTGCGATACCTCGAAGTTCTGGCAAAAGGCGCAGTCAAGATTGCAGGCGTTAAGACCGACGGACAGTATCGACGTGCCCGGAAAAAAATGATACAGCGGCTTTTTTTCTATCGGGTCGAAATTGAAGGATGCTGAACGCCCGTACGCGACGGCGAAAAGTTTTCCGCCCACGTTGGCCTTTACGCGGCAGATACCCTTTTTGCCTTCCTTGACGACGCATTTGAACGGACACAGCAGGCATCGTATTTTTCCGCCCGGCTTTGATTCCCAGTAAAGCGCCTCGACGCCGCGGGGGTGAGATACGTCGTTCATCTATACCGTTTTACGGTAAAACGGTACAGTTCTATATCTTCGTCCTCCCCGATTTCACCTTTACGGCGGCATATCTCTATCTGCTGCCGGGGAGTGTCCACCCCTTTCAGATCAGGCAGCAAGAGTCCCTTTTTTTTACCGGCTGATACTATGATCCCGTAAACTTCGGGGTTCAGTCCGCCCACGCCGATAACTTTTTCCGGCGCCGAAAGCACGTCCACCGATACCTCGATATTTTCGAGTTCCTTTTTTTCCAACGGATCAAACCTGCCGTCGCTTACGGCTGCCGATACCGCGTTATCCATTATCTCTTCCGCGAGGTTGGAACGGGACGGTTCGATCGTTCCGATACAGCCGCGCAGTTCACCGTTAATTTTTATGCAGACGAAAACACCGGCTTTCAGTTTCATATCACCCGGCAAAGGATCGGGCAGAGGCGGCCTGGCGCCGCTTGACACGTACTCCCGAATTGTTCCAAGCGCCAATTCGACGTGTGGGTGCATGGTTACATAGCTCTGTTTATCACGTATTCCGCAAGCCCTTTCAGGGCGTCGAGATGTATTCCTGGAGAAAAATGTTCTTCAAGCTCGCTTTTTGCCTCTTCCACGTAGCGCAGCGCAAGCCGTCTTGCGTATTCCACTCCGCCGTTTTTTTCTACAAATCCTGTTATGTCGTCGATACGGCGCAGCGTGGACTCGTCATCTTTGAGAGTTTCTTTGAAAAATTCCCGCTCATGCGGACTTGCGTTTTTATACGCGTGAATGAAGGGAAGCGTAATATGACCCTCTACGAGGTCCTGCCCCGCCGGTTTGCCCAGCGTCTTTCTGTCCGACGTGAAATCCAGCATGTCGTCGGTAAGCTGGAACGCCATACCGATGTTTTTACCGAACCGTTCCAGCGCCCTTCGCTTTTCATCGTTTACGCCTCCCAGATACGCCCCTATCTGACAGCACGCGGTTATAAGCGCCCCGGTTTTCCTGAAAATTATTTCGAAGTATTTTTGTTCGGTCAATTCCAGATCGCCGTTATGGATAAGCTGCAGTATCTCCCCCTCCGCAAGATAGCGGGTGGCTGCGCTTATGGCCCGGATGATTTCCGGCTGACTAGCGTCGGCCATGAGGGAAAACGATTTTGCGAACAGGAAATCGCCCACCAGCACGGCGTATCCGTTGCCCCACTTGGCGTTTGCGCTTGGTATACCGCGTCTTTCGTCGGCTGAATCCACCACGTCATCGTGCAAAAGCGTGGCGGCGTGTATGTACTCCACCACGGTGGAGTGGGTTATGCCCGCGTCACCTCCGCCGTATCCGCACAGGTTTGACGTCAGCAGTACGAGCATTGGGCGGATTCTTTTTCCTCCGCCGTTCGTGAGATAGCCGCTTATGACCGGTATCATGGCAACGTCCGACCGGAAATTTTTCATGATCGAGGTTTCCACTGCCCGAAGGTCGCCTTCCAGAAGCGAGGCTATCTCCTTGTGCCCCATTTTGCGGGGAATCGTGATGCTATGATCAGAGTACAATGTGAAACGTTCCTTCTAAAAAGGCTAAACAACAATTTTTATCGAGACTTCTCAACCCGAATCATTATCCGTTCGGGCAAAAGGGATGTCAAGGTGATTATTCCTTTTGTTTAAATTTTAGTTTCATTGAACGGTTATTTTTGATACTATCGCGTGTCGCTGGAATAGCTGCCGTAAAAAACATTTTATGGGGTGTCGACAAGCGGTAAGTCACGGGCCTTTGGAGCCCGCATTCGTAGGTTCGAATCCTACCACCCCAGCCAAGACGAGAATTTATTTTTTAAGGTTTTTTTTAACTATGACGGAAAATCCGATAATTATCGCGGGAAGGTCGAACCCCGCCCTGTTTAAGAATATAGCCGCGAAAGCCGACCTGGAGCTTACGAAGTGCGATATAGTAAATTTTTCAGACGGGGAGATTTTCTGCCAGATACTCGAAAACGTCCGGGGCGGCGATGTCTTTATACTGCAGTCCACGTGCACTCCCGTCAACGAGAACTTGATGGAGCTGCTAATAATCATAGATGCCGTAAGACGCGCATCCGCCCGCCGGATAACGGCCGTCATGCCGTATTTCGGATATGCGCGCCAGGACCGTAAGGTTCAAAGCCGCACGCCAATTACGGCGCGCCTTGTTTGCGACCTCATCACCCGTTCCGGCGCCGACAGAGCGCTTTTCATGGACCTCCACGCCGGGCAGATACAGGGTTTTTTCGATAAACCGGTTGACCATCTCTATGCTTCGCCGCTGATGGTCGATTACCTTAAAAAGATAAACTTCAAAAATCTTATAGTGGTTTCACCGGATGCCGGCGGGGTGGAAAGAGCGCGTGCTTTCGCCAAAAGGCTCGGCAGCGGACTGGGCATAATCGACAAACGCAGGGAAGAAAAAAACGTTGCCAAGGCGATGCACATAATAGGCGACGTAAAAGGCAGGGACGCGCTGATAGTTGACGACATGATCGACACCGCCGGAACGCTTACCGAGGGCGCAAACGCGCTTATGAACGCCGGCGCGAACTCCGTCAGGGCGTGCTGCTCTCACGCCGTCCTTTCCGGCAAGGCGATTGACAGGATAAACAGCTCGGTGATAACGGAGGTTATCAGCACCAATTCCATAAACCATTCAAATCGCGTTTCGGACTGCCCGAAACTTAAACTTCTGGATATTGCTCCGCTTTTTGCGGCTGCTATCGAAAGAATCCATCTGGAAAAATCAATAAGCAACCTATTCGAATACTAGGAGAAAAACGGAAAATGGAAACGGTAATTATTAAAGCGGAAAAACGAACCGATTCCGGTAAAAAGTCCGTCATGGCGCTGCGCAGGAGCGGAAAAATGCCTTGCATAATGTACGGCGCGGGACTGTCTGAAAAACTTGCGCTAAACACAATGGATTTTTTCCATGCGCTTTCAGGAGTCGGCGGCAGGAGGGTGATACTGCAGGTTGAATTAAACGGAGAGGAAAAGCGCAGCACAATATTAAAAGAGCTTCAGCACCATCCGTTAACCGATAAACTGCTTCACGCTGACCTTCTGGAGATAAACCTTGAAAAAACCATGACCGGGAAACTGCCCCTTCATTACAAGGGCGACCCCGTAGGGGTCAAGATCAAGGGCGGGGTGTTGAAGCTCCACCTCCGCGAACTGAATGTTGAATGCCTGCCCGCGCAGCTCCCCATATCGGTTGAAGTGGACGTGTCAAAACTGGACGTGGGTGATATGCTCACCGTTGGCGATATTCATTTGCCGGATGAAGTTTCAGTAAAAGACCAGGCAGACGAAAAGGCGGTATCCGTAGCAATGCCGAAGGCCGCGCCCAAAGACAAGGAAGACGAGCCGGGCGCTGCCGAAGGGGAGGAAGCCGCTGGAAAAACAACCGACGACAAAGCGGACGGCGACGGCAAGAAACCGGGTAAGTAAAGAATCGGGAGGGAAGTGAAATTGCTGATAGGTCTTGGTAATCCGGGGAAGAAATATTCCGCCACAAGACACAACATCGGGTTTATGGCGGTTGACCGGATCGGAAGCAGTCTCGGTGTGGATTTTAACGACAAGATGTGCCGCTCGGTGGTAGCGAAAGGAAAAATGGGCGGCGAAAGCGTCGTTCTCGCAAAACCCCAAACATACATGAACCTAAGCGGTACGGCCGTTGCCGCTTTGCTTAGGCGGTTTTCACTTGGTACGGAAGATTTTGCGGTGTTCCACGATGATATCGACATTCCCTTCGGAAAGATCAAAGAGAAAAAGACGGGGGGATCGGCGGGACACCGGGGTATAAAGTCAATAATGGATGAACTCGGGACTCGTGACTTCCACAGGATAAGGATCGGCGTAGGTCGTCCTCCCGAGGGCAGTGATTGCGTTGATTACGTTTTGCGGCCTTTCGATAAAAGCGAAAAGGTACCACTCGAAATAATGCTGGACGAATGCTGCAGCCGCGCAATTAATTTTGTATAGAAATTTAGGATAGGGAGATGAACATGGAACAGTGGATTGTATTTGCGCCGGTATTCGGCATCGTCGGGCTGGTTTTTGCGGGGATTCTTTATGTCTTGATAACGAGACAGTCACCGGGAAACGAAAAAATGCGCGAAATAGCCGCCGCGATAAATGAAGGCGCTATGGTCTTCCTTAAAAGCGAGTACAAGAGGCTGTCGATATTTATCGCTATCGTTTTCGCGCTTCTTTATCAGTTCATCGCCCACCAGACGGCGTTCGCCTTTCTGGGCGGCGCAATTTGCTCGATGCTTGCCG
>BTTC01000031.1:0-11475 GCA_036244935.1 bacterium
TTCATGAAACCTGAATCCAATAACGGCGGTTCGTGCCTGGAAGATTTTGCCATGAATACAATATGTGCCGCCGGTACCGGCTCTTTTCTGGATCAGCAGGCCGCGCGCATGGGATATGCCATCGAAGACGAGTTTGGCCGCATGGCGATAAAATCCACGCGTCCGCCCAGGATAGCGGGCCGCTGCTCGGTGTTCGCAAAATCCGACATGATACACCTGCAGCAGATTGGCACGCCGGATTATGAAATAGTCGCGGGGCTTTGCTACGCGGTGGCAAGAAGTTTTAAAAGCAACGTGGCCAGAGGAAAATCCTTCGTCAAGCCGATTGCCTTCATCGGCGGGGTGGCGTCGAACATCGGCGTTGTGAGGGCGTTTGAAAAAGAGCTGGAGCTGTACGAAGGCGAGCTTATCGTCCCGGAAATGCACAATGTAACCGGTGCGATAGGCGCGGCGTTAAACGCAATGGAATCGGGGAACGGGAACCTTTACCGGGGACTTGCCGGACTTGAAGAACATCTGAAGTCTCAAAAAGTCATCACCGGCGGTCACGACCCACTTGATAAAAACGACGGCAGGCAAAGAATAAACGTATCCACCGAAAGTATCAAAAAAGGAACGGACGTCTATATCGGAATTGACATCGGTTCGCTTTCGACCAACGTGGTAGCCATCGACGACGAAGCGAGGGTTGTCGCGCGCCGCTACCTGCGAACGGCGGGCCGGCCCATTCAGGCCGTCATGCGCGGACTGAAGGAAATCGGTGAAGAGATAGGCGCTCGCGTGACCGTTAAAGGCGTGGGCACAACCGGCTCCGGCAGGTACATGACGGGCGACTTCGTTGGCGCGGACGCGGTACGCAACGAGATAACCGCGCAGGCGACGGCGGCCGTGCACTTCGTTCCGGACGTGGACACGATATTCGAAATCGGCGGTCAGGATTCAAAATACATCTCGTTAAATGACGGCGCGGTGGTGGATTTCGAGATGAACAAGGTATGCGCCGCCGGCACGGGGTCTTTCATAGAAGAGCAGGCGGAAAGGCTGAACCTCGACATTACTAAGGAATTTTCAGACCAGGCTTTCAACGCGCGGCAGCCCGGCAGGTTCGGTGAGCGGTGTACCGTGTTCATCGAATCCGACCTTGTGGCGCATCAGCAAAAGGGCGCCCCTTCAAGCGACCTCGCCGCTGGTCTTTCATACTCTATTGTCCGCAATTACCTTAACGTGGTGGTGGGCGACCGGAGGATAGGAAACAAAATACTCTTTCAAGGCGGCGTGGCCTGGAACAAAGCGGTCGTATCGGCCTTTGCGGGCGTGACGGGAAAGAAGATACACATCCCCCCCCACCACGACGTTACCGGCGCCATAGGCGCGGCCATCATAGTCAGGCGGTACATGAAAGACAGGCCGGAATTTCACACGGGTTTCAAGGGGTTTGACCTCAGCAAGCGGAAATATAAAATCACAACATTCGAGTGCAAGGCGTGCGACAACGTGTGCGACGTTTCAAGGGTAAAGTTTGAAGGCGAGTCCGCGCACTATTACGGCGCCCGGTGCGAGCTGTTTGAAAAGGGCAAAAAGAAAAAGGAAAACACGCTGCCGGATCTTTTTGCAAAAAGAGAAAAACTCCTTTTCGGCAAATACGCGGACAAAAAGGAACCCGACCGCAAAACCGGCAGGCAAGTGGTGGGTATACCGCGCGTGCTTACAATGTACGAACATTTCCCGTTTTGGAGCGCGTTATTCGAGGAGTTGGGGTTCGAGGTGGTCCTTTCCGGCAGGACGAACCAGGACGTGGTAGACGGCTCGCTGGAATTCGTAACCGCCGAGACATGCTTCCCGATCAAGATACTGCACGGCCATGCGGCGGATCTGATAAGCAAAGGGGTCGACTACCTTTTCATGCCGAGCGTAATAAACATGAACCCGAAAAAATCGGCGTTCGGCAAAAGCCAGACATGCCCGCTGGTGCAGGCAAGTTCCTACATCGTAAAGGGAGCCATGGACCTTGCAAAAAAGAAAGTCGTGCTTTTAGAGCCGCCTATCCACTTCCATCGGGGAGACCAGAAAGTAGCGCAGGAACTTGTAAAAATGTGCCGAAAACTCGGGCTGCCCCAAGGAAGGGTTGAACACGCCGTAAGAAGGGGACGAAGGGCGCAAAACCATTTTTATTCCGAAATGCAAAAACACGGACAGGGAATTCTCAAAAACCTCAAAGACGGGCCGAAGGCGGTGGTTGTCATAAGCCGTCCTTACAACGGATGCGATTCGGGAGTCAATATGGATTTGCCGCGCAAACTTAAGGACATGGGGATAATCGCAATCCCCATAGACATGCTGCCGCTTGGGGAAAAGGAAAAAATGATTCATCATGACAACCCGCATATGTATTGGCGTTCGGGGCAGAGGATGCAGGCCGCGGCTGAAATAGTCCGCCGGAACCCGCTGCTTAACGCCATCTTCATCTCCAGCTTCAAGTGCGGGCCGGACAGCTTTATCAATTACCATCTCCAGCATCAGATGCGCGGCAAGCCGTACCTGCATCTGGAAATGGATGAACACTCAGCGGACGCAGGTCTTATTACTAGGTGCGAGGCATTCTTTGATTCTCTGGAAAATCTGGACGCGTCACGATACGTAAACAGGGAAAGTCCTAAACAAAGGCACCCGAAAGGCCGCAACCGCGTTGTTTATGTGCCGTATATGTGCGACCACGCATACGCGCTCACCGCCGCCTTGAACTACTTCGGCGCAGCGGCAAGCGTGCTTCCCAAAACCGACGAAAGATCGCTGGAACTGGGCCGCAAGCATTCCACCGGCAAGGAGTGCATACCCTACACCCTTACGTTTGGCGACATACTGAAAAAAGTGAACGATCCCGATTTCGATCCCGCCAAGAGCACTTTTTTCATGCCGGCTACGAGCGGGCCGTGCAGGTTCGGGCAGTACAACTCCGTTATGCGTCTCCTTATGAACAAGATGGGGTATCACGACGTTGATATCATGACCCCGGATGCCGAAGGCGTATATGGGGGCTTCGAAAACGTTTCACCAAATTTTCGCGGGCTTGCATGGCGCGGGATAGTGGCGGTGGATATTTTGCAGAAACTTCTGCAGGAGACGCGCCCCTACGAATTGACGCCCGGTTCAACCGACGCCGCTTACAGGGAATCTCTTGACGTGGTTGTAGAATCCGTCCGCAGCGGCGGAAAGGATCTCATCGCAAGGATGTACGATGTAAGGGAGATATTCCAGTCCGTCTCCATAGACAGGTTGCAGAGGCGTCCCATAATAGGCATCGTGGGGGAGATATACGTTAGGCTGCATTCCTTCAGCAACAATGATGTTGTGCGGCGGCTTGAAGAAATGGGCTGCGAGGCGTGGGTGGCGCCGTTCGGCGAGTGGATGTTCTACTGCACGGACAGGTTCATAGCCAACGGGTTGCGGGACAAGAAACTGAAAAAGGTTATCACGGGTAAAATGTTCAACTCGATGCTTAAAAGGGACGAAAAAAAATTAGTGGAACCTTTCAGGGATTATTTGCTAAATTGGCATGAGCCGCTTACAAAGGAGGTTCTTGCGCTGGCAAGTCCGTACATGGAAACAACGTTTGAAGGAGAAGCGATCCTGAGCGTGGGCAAGGCTGTCGATTACGTACGCAAGGGGTGTTCGGGAATCGTGAACCTGCTGCCGTTTTCGTGTATGCCGGGTACGGTGGTCAGCTCTCTTTCAAAGAAGGTGAGGATGAAAAACAATAATATCCCGTGGATCAACGTGGATCTGGACGGCATGAGCGCCAATAACGGCCGCTCGCGCCTCGAGGCTTTTGCCTTCCAGGCAAAACAGCGCGAAACGCAAAAGCTGCAAAAGAAAAGTTATAATCTCGTCTAAACGAAAGGAGGTGTTTACATGGCATTGCTGATCAATGATGAATGCGTGAATTGCGGCGTGTGCGAACCCGAATGTCCCAACTCGGCGATCACTGAAGGGGAAGACCTTTACGATATCGATGTGAGCAAATGCACCGAGTGCATTGGACATTACGACGAACCGCAGTGTATCGAAGTTTGCCCTGTGGACTGTATAGTCAAAGATCCGGAAAACGAGGAAAGCAAGGACCAGCTTCAGGAAAAGTACGAAAAACTCACTAAGAGTTGACGCATACGGCCCCGGTTTTATTACCGGGGCCTTTTTTTAAAGCCGCCCCGCAGTTTCGCCGATAAGTATTTATCTGTATAAAATGATTATGGGCGGAATAACACTGAGCGACGTATATGAAGGCTTCAAGACTCTTCTGGGGCTGGAGTTCGCCCTTATTGCCGTATATTCCATGTTCAATATCTTGAACCTTATCCGTATGGACCATGACGTTATGAAAGATTACGAAGAAAGCGCCCTGTTCCTGAATGCGTATCACAAAAAGTTATTGGAAGAACAAAAGCTGATAGAGGAAGAAAGCGAAAAAAACCTCACGGAAGAAACGGGGAAATAGGGACTATCACAATTCCCCTTTGCCCTGAAAATTAATAGTAACGCGGACTTTTTTGTCTTTAGCGCGTTAAGGTTCAGCTTACGAAAATTTATTAGTACCGTCTCCCTCCTCGAAGAACCGGTTTTGTCAGGTATCACCTTTTTTCTTTATGCGTCGATGCGCACTCCATGAAAATATTTGGATTGGAATTCAAAAAGTGTATAATTAAATTATTAATTCTTTAATGTCTTTTGAAAGACGGTCTTGCTTGAGGAAAGCGGCATCATAGTAGCTCACCAAATCAGTAAAGTGGATATTTGTTATTGTCTGAAAATCTATGAGGCTGGGGTCGTTATTAGAATCGTAAGGGGGTTTCAACTTGCCGGATGGTCGTTCAAGCGATTACTTATTAATCTCCCGAAACTTTTTTCAACTTATCTTTTAATGAGGTCATATTGAATGTCTGCTAACCGATTTTTTCTAACTTTATTTGTTCTTTCTTTATTCACTTATGGGTGTGGCAAAGGCATAATCGATGAAATTCTTGCGGGACTTTCTCCCAACTATGATCAGGATGAAAAATTATCGGCTAGCGATCCGCAATATGGTTCTTCCCTCGGCAGCTCTGTGGCTTTGGGCGTCAATTACGCTGTTGCAGGATCATATCTACGTGACGGAATTCCCGATGCCGTGATTTCCGCCGATAACTTGGGAGCAGCGTATGTATTTCGCCGTACCCCTGCTGAAAACAGTTGGGATGCGGGAACGGAACTGGTCGCGTTTGATGCCGCACCCGGTGACTGGTTTGGTAAGTCGGTCGGCTTGAGCGGTAGAAACATTATTGTTGGAGCAATGAAAGCCGATGGTGTTGAAACCGATTCCGGCGCGGCGTATATATACCACCGTACGTCAAAGACTTCATGGGATGACGTAGTAAAAATTTCCTCCCAAAGCGCCCAGCTCGGTGGTAACTTCGGGAGTTCGGTAGGGATTAGCGGTGATTACGCGATTGTGGGAGCATCAGGAGAGGAAGGCAGTGCGGGCACGGGAACAGTGATGCAGCTGAAAGATGACGCTGATTCAGACGCTGATTCATCAGGAAATTCCGGCGCTGTATACGTCTTCCGTCTAACGGATACGAATAGCTGGGGCGAGGGCAGGAAAATAACGGCCCCTGATGCCCAGCCCGAAGACTATTTTGGAGCGTCTGTTGGTACCAGTGGAGAATATTCAATCGTAGGGGCATACGGTGAAGACGGTGGCGATGATGATCCACTTCCAGGCGCCGGGGCGGCATATATTTTCCAACGCATAAATTCCAATCAATGGGGACACGTTTCAAAGCTCACGGCTCCGGATGCGCAAAAGCATGACAAGTTCGGATATTCAGTCGCTGTTCATGGCGATTACGCCGTGGTTGGCGCGCCGTATGAAAATGGCAGCGGTGGTGATTCAACAAAAAATTCCGGGGCGGCATACGTCTTCTATAGAACGGATCATAATAAGTGGGATAGCGTAAGGAAACTTACGGCGTCTGATCCCGGAGAGGACGACAGGTTTGGTACATCGGTTGCCATTAACGGCGATTACATAATAGTGGGCGCCATGAATGTAGATGGAAGGGGTGAAGATCCTGTAATGGACGTAGGCGCGGCATATATATTTAAACGAGTCACAAAAAACGAATGGTCACAAGGAAAGAAGATACTGCCGAAAAGGAAAAAAACAAACGCCCTGTTTGGATCTGCGGTTGGAATTTATGATGAAAGGAGCATTGTCGGCGCCCCGGGCATGGATGAAGGTAATGGAGCCATATTTATTTTCGGCAGAAATTAAATTTTTGCAAGTCGGGCGTACCTGAAACGAGGCTGCCGAAGACGAGCTTACTCAAAATAGGCGATAGCGGGTTTCTGCGAGCCGCAGGCGAAGCCGGAACGCATTTAACAGAATAACAAAGCCGCATTTTCAGAAAGCTCCTTCCATCCCGAAGGTTAAGACCGGGGAGCGGTCCATTTCGAAGGAATGGCCGATATCCAGCGCGATAAGGCTTATGCCCGGCGCCTTCAAAAGGGCGAGTCTGAGGCCTACTCCAAACCCTCCGTGCAGTTTTTCCAGCTTGTCACCGCTGTAATCGTTCCACGTATTACCCACGTCGACAAAAACGACGAACCCCGGCTCGATCAGTCCGTAAAACATGGTCTTGTATGTATATATCCTGTCTTCCAATGTCATAATGACACGGTTTCTTCCCTTGAATTCATCTGCTTCAAAACCGCGTAAACCGTTGTCTCCGCCCAGATAAAACCTGTTGACTTCGCTTTCGGAATAAAGAGCCCGTGCGCGGAAGAAAATGGTTTGATATTTAAACCACCGCATGTAATAGCGCATGTCCATAAGCGCATAGTGCTTGTTGAAAAAATCGTCGTTGCGCCGCATTTCGAGTAGAGTGAAAAAGTAGTCGCGTTTTCCAACTTTATGATTTCTATGCAGCCGGATTCCCGCCGACACGTCTGAATCGGTTGAGCCGAAAGTTTCGAGTTTGGCGGCAAGGGATAATGTCACGGTAGTGCCGAGGAAAATATCCTCCACTTCCCGGAATTTTGCTATGTATGTCGCCTTGTCGTATTTATGAGGGTCAAAAAGAAGCCTTGTTACTATCCCCACCTTGTTATCGCGGTTAACGCTCGTGTTGTCGCCGCTGGTATCCGCGTTATCGCTGCCAGTATTCGTGTCAAGGTTGGTATCAAGGTTTGTGGTAAGGTCGGCGTTGATGCCCGTGCCGCCTATGCCGTAGTTTACGTATTGTTCTCCGTAAGACAGCTTCAAGCTGGTTCTTATAATATCGTCGTCGCCGAAGCCGGATCCGAATCCGTAGAAGGCGTTAAGGCGTTGCGAGTTGAAGGACAAAGAAGGATCGTCATAATCCCTTACCAGATAACTCAACCCTTGAGCCCTTTTCGTATCCAACGAGAAGAATGGTTTTTCAAGCAGAAAATTGTATCTTTTCTCGTAAGGCAGGGCATTGTACCCAAGATCGAGCACGTACCTTGTGTCTAACCACGTGGAATCCCGGTAACCGAATGACTGAGTAAAACCTCTGTTATCGTGCCGGATCCGGTACATTAGCGTCTGCCCTGAACCCATGAGGTTTATTTCGCCGGCATCAACTCCGGTTTCGTTGTTCCCCGATGTGCCGCCGAACGTGCCGCCTACAATAAGCGACCACTGGTCCCGCGTTGTCACCAGGATGTCCACCGTTCTGGTTTTTTCGTCTGGTGCGGCGGTAATCATTATGTCCGTAAGAAATTTGTACCTGCGGAGGTTACGTTCGCTTTCCTCTACAAGTTTTTTATTGTAGGGGTCGCCCTCTTTAAACAGCAGTTCCTGGCGTATCACTTTTTCCTTCGTAAGACTGTGAAGCCTGTTGCCCCATACGCCTACCTTGCTGCTTTCTTCGGGTTTTGAAAGATCGAAAATATTATGGCGGATTATTTTTATTTCGCCGATGGTGTAGCCGTCAATATCTTCCGCGATGGCGGCGACCGCAAAAATCAGTACAAAGGATACGCCGAATATTGCGAGTCTGAAAGATGACAACGTCGTGTTGCAGCCGTTTTTGGATTACGGGAAGTTCATTTTTCCAGATGCTGCGAGGCAACCAGGATTCTGGACATCGCCCGGTCCAGCTTTGCCTGGTATATTTTGTAATTCTTGTCTTCGAAGCTCAAACCTTCCAGTTCTTTTTCCCATCGTTCACGGTCCCGGATGGCACGTTCGCGGTCGATCTCCCTGGCCGGTTCCGCATTTTCCGCAAGTATCACCACCGATTCCGGTTTGACTTCCGCGTAACCACAGCTGACGGCGAGCATATGAACGGCCTCCTCGTCTTCGTAGGAGATCGTACCCGTACCGAGCGTGGTGAAAAATTCCGTATGCCCCGCAAGCACGCCGAACTCTCCCTCGGACCCCGGTGCGGAAACATACTTGACCTGCTTGTCTACAAGTTTGCGTTCCGGGGTTACTATTTCAAGCCGGAATCTTTTTTCGCTTTCGGCTTCCATTATCTCACTCAGGTTTTGGTCTGGATTTTCAGTTTTTTCGCCTTATCATGGACTTCGTCAAGGCCGCCGACCATATAAAACGCCTGTTCCGGTATATCGTCAAGCTCGCCGTTGACCAGCGACTTGAAGCCGTCAATGGTATCCTTAAGCGGCACGTAACGTCCCTGCGTGCCGGTAAACGCCTCCGCCACGAAAAACGGCTGTGAGAAAAACCGCTGTATCTTCCTTGCTCTTGACACCGTAAGTTTGTCCTCTTCCGAGAGCTCTTCCATACCCAGTATGGCTATGATGTCCTGAAGCTCCTTGTAGCGCTGCAATACGACCTGTATCCTTCTCGCAACGCCGTAGTGTTCCTCACCCACTATCTCCGGCGCCAGTATCCGTGAAGTGGAGTCGAGCGGATCAATGGCGGGGTATATACCCAGTTCCACGATCTGCCGACTCAGGACGGTTGTCGCGTCCAGATGGGAAAACGCCGTAGCCGGGGCAGGGTCAGTCAGGTCGTCCGCCGGAACGTATATCGCCTGCACGGATGTAATAGAGCCCTTTTTCGTGGATGTTATCCTTTCCTGCAGTTCGCCCATCTCGGTCGCCAGCGTTGGTTGGTAACCGACGGCGGAGGGCATCCGCCCCAACAGCGCGGAAACCTCGGAGCCGGCCTGCGTGAAACGGAAGATGTTGTCAATGAAAAGTAAAACGTCCTGCCCCTCTTCGTCGCGGAAATGTTCCGCAACCGTAAGTCCCGTAAGCCCTACTCTGGAGCGCGCGCCGGGCGGCTCGGTCATCTGCCCGTAAATCAGCGCGGTCTTTTTTATCACTCCTGATTCTTTCATCTCCAGATAGAGGTCGTTGCCTTCGCGCGTTCTTTCGCCCACCCCAGCAAAGACGGAGTAACCGCCGTGCTCGGTTGCTATGTTGCGGATGAGTTCCATGATCAAAACCGTTTTGCCCACGCCCGCACCGCCGAACAGCCCGGTTTTGCCTCCCTTGAGGTAAGGCTCAAGAAGGTCTACGACCTTTATGCCTGTTTCAAGCATTTCGGAACTGGTATCCTGGTCGTCGAATGCGGGCGCTTCCCTGTGGATCGGTTTGCGCCGTTCCGCATTGATCGGCCCCGCGTTATCCACCGGTTCACCAACGACGTTCATTATTCTTCCGAGAGTCTCATTTCCAACCGGCACGGAAATAGGCTTTCCCGTGTCTTTTACTGTCATGCCGCGTACCATGCCGTCGGTGGGGTGCATGGAAACCGCCCGCACCATGTTTTCGCCGAGATGCTGCGCTACCTCAACAACCACCTCGCCCTGCCCCTCGCTCCGCTGTATGGTCAGGGCGTTATATATCGCCGGCAGCTTGCCTGCCGGAAATGCGACGTCTATTACCGGCCCGATTATCTGCGTAACATTACCTTCCGTCACTTTTCCCTCCAGATTTAAACTTTAAGAGCATCCGCGCCGGATACGATTTCTATCAATTCATTCGTTATTGCCGTCTGGCGCGCCCTGTTGTATTGCAGTGTAAGCGTGTCGATCATCTCACCGGCGTTTCTGGTCGCGTTATCCATGGCGGCCATCCTGGCTCCGTTTTCGCTTGCCCACGATTCAAGCAGCGCCTGGTGTACCTGAACTTCCACGTGCTTTACAAGTATGTCCGACAATATGGTCTCGGCGGAGGGTTCGTACAGATAGTTCGCTCCCGTTTCCGCATCAAACCCGTCTTCTTCCTGTTGAGGAGACTCAATGGGCAAAAGAGACCGCACTATTACGTCCTGATTGATAACCGATACGAAGTGGTTGTACACGAGGTAAATCTTGTCCACCTTTTCCTGAGTGAATATCTCCACCATCTCGCGTCCGATTCCAGCCGCCAGCGGGTATCCGAGGTTCCTGAAATAATCAGGATACGTTTTTTGCATTACGACGTTTTTGTTTTTGAAAAAATCGTTTCCCTTTCTGCCCACCGCCGTCATGAAGATTCCCTTGCCCTCGTTTTCACGTATGAGGTTCGTGACCGCCCGGAACAGGTTGGCATTGAACGGGCCGCAAAGCCCCTTGTCCGACGAACAAAGCAGTATCAGTATGTTTTTTTCATTACGCTTCGCCAGCAGCGGATGCGCCTCTTCCCTTGTACTGGCCGCAAGCGACATTAGAACCTCCAGCATTTTAGAGGCGTACGGGCGGGAGGCCAGCACTATTTCCTGCGCGCGGCGCATCTTTGCCGCGGCCACGAGTTTCATGGCCCTTGTTATCTGCATGGTGTTTTTTACGGACTGGATTCTTTTTTTAATATCCCGCAGTGTCGCCATTACTGAATATCACCCTTCGATATACTCGCCATGACAATCGGGAAACATTGTTTTTTTATCTCTATGTCCATTACCAAATTAAATATCCCGTCGTTTCATCTGTCTTGTCCATAGCGTTTTAAGTTTTAGCGGATACGATAGATGTTCCAGCAGGCCTTAATATCAAGACATTACGCATGTGTATCGTATTCATGGTAAAGCAATATGCTTTAAAATCTGCTTTTGAATTTTTCGCACACGTCGCCAAGTTCCTTTTTTATCGCGTCGTCCAGCTCTTTTTTCGTGCGTATCGAATCCAGCAGCGATGAATGCCTGGATTCCAGATGGGCGAGGAAGTCCTCTTCGAATTTCTGGATTTTTTCAACGGGCAGGCTGTCCAGAAGTCCGGCGGTGCCGCAATAAATTATCGCCACCTGTTTTTCTACGGACATGGGCAGGTATTGACCCTGCTTGAGCATCTCTACCAGCCTCACGCCGCGATGAAGCTGCGCCTGCGTAGCAGGGTCGAGGTCGGAACCGAACTGGGCGAACGCCGCCATCTCGCGGTACTGGGCGAGTTCTATCCGCAGAGTGCCCGCTATCTGCTTCATGGCCTTTGTCTGCGCCGCACCGCCCACCCGGGATACGGACAGCCCGAC
>BTTC01000032.1:0-11423 GCA_036244935.1 bacterium
GGTCGATTTCCATGAAGTAAAAGGACAGCAGCACGTTAAAAGAGGCATGGAAGTGGCCGTAACGGGAGGACACAACGTATTGATGGTCGGCCCGCCCGGAGCGGGCAAATCCATGATAGCGAGCAGGCTCCCAACCATAATGCCGGGGTGGACTCTTGAAGAAGCTATCGAAAGCAGCCGCATACATTCCGTTGCCGGGGCGCTGCCCGAGGGTTCGTCCGTCCTGCTGCGCAGACCTTTCAGGGCGCCCCACCACACGATCTCCGACGCGGGACTCGTTGGCGGAGGGCATAATCCGGTTTCACCGGGGGAGGTTTCACTTGCCCATTACGGCGTTTTATTTTTAGATGAACTACCGGAGTTCCGGCGCAGCGCTCTGGAAGTTTTGAGACAACCGCTTGAGGACGGGCAGGTAGTCATATCCCGCGCAACCACATCGGTTACCTTTCCGGCGCGTTTCATGCTGGTGTGCGCCATGAACCCATGCCCGTGCGGTTACTATACCGATCCGGTTCGTGAGTGCCGATGCGCGCAAGCCCAGGTAAACCGTTACCGCAACAAAATATCCGGCCCGCTGCTGGACAGGATCGACATGCAGATAGAGGTGCCCAGCGTAAAGTTCCGCGAACTGCGCTCGGATGAAGACGGTGAATCATCCAGCTCCATCCGCGAACGCGTGATACGGGCGCGTGATATACAAAACATCCGGTTTAAAAAAAGCAGGATATTCCAAAACGCCGAAATGACGAGCCGTCAGATAAAAAGGTACTGCAAAATAAACCGCAAATCCGAACTTCTTTTGAAAAACGCGATGGAAAAACTCGGCTTCTCCGCAAGGGCGTATACCCGGACGTTAAAGGTGGCAAGAACCATAGCCGACCTCGCCGGCGTGGAGGAAATCATAACCGAACACATCTCCGAGGCTATTCAGTACCGCGCTTTCGACAGGGCGCTTTAGAAGGAAGCGCCCTTCGACAAGCTCAGGGTGACAAATTCATATGACAGCCCGCGCTACTCGGACGGACGATCCCTTACCTCGGTGCGGACGGCGTAATCGTATATGGTTTTATAAATGCCGTAATTCCTCAACACTCTTTTTACATAACGTCTGGTTTCCGGGTATGGGATAGTTTCAATAAAAATTTCCACTTCGTCGTAGGAGTTTCGTTTGAGCCACTTCCGCACCGTTTTCATACCGGCGTTATAAGATGCCAGCGCGGGTGCAATTTCCCCCTGCGATTTTCTGATAAGCGCCGCGAGATAGAATACGCCCATCTTTATGTTTGTTTCCGGTTCGTGCAGAAGATTATCCGAGTAATCTTCCATGCTGAGGACTTTTAATATCCGCTTTGCGGTGGGCGGTATGATCTGCATAAGCCCTCTGGCGTTGGAGGTGGAAATCGAATCCGGGTCGAACCTGCTTTCCTGCCGGATAACCGCCAGAGCCAGCATTGGGTCAAGATTATTTTTTTTCGATTCGGATACGATTGTCCGCCAATGCGGTACGGGGTACATCATCATGGTCAAGAGGTTTTTCTGTCCGCTTGAAATCTCCGGGTTCTCGACCAACGCCTGCAGCCTCCATGGGATATCGCCGTAATAGCCCGCAAGATAATACAGGTTGCATATCCATATCAATTCTCCCTGTGTGGGCTTTATTATCACGGCCAAACTGTTCAGGAGCGGTTTGGCCCTTTCCCTGAAACCGAGTTCGATCCAGTTACGGGACGCCTCGAAAAGCCGCATTTGCGTTTCGTTAAGCTCCGGCTGCTTCTCGTATTCAAAAACAAAACTGTTTATACGCCGGTTTATGATCTTTTCGAGTTTTTCTTCGTAAGATTTGAATCGCAGCATGTGCGTATAAATCTGCCTGTCCATGCCGCCGGACGCAAGCATGGAATAGTATGACAAGGGGAATTTATTCATAATTCTTTCATAGATGACAAAGGCTTTTATGCTTTTGCCCTGTTTTATGAGATTCCTGCCCTTCCAGTACAAAATTTTGCTCAGCTGATCGGATTGCGGGTACTTTTTTAAAAATTCCGCAAAAACCCTTCCGGCCTGTTTGTGATTGCCAAGCAGGTAATGTCTGAAACCGATTCGCCACAGGCACACTTCCGCTATGTCCTTGGCCGGATAATTCTTTACGGCCGTCCGCCATTTATCGACCGCAAGTTTATAGTTGCCCATGCTTTCCGCAATCCTGCCGAGAATATTATAGGCGTAAGCGGCTTTTTCGTCCGTTGGATAGTCGGCGATCAGTTTGTCCAATATCCGCACTGTCTTGCGGTTATTTCCCCGGTTCCAGTGTATTTTAGCCATGTAGTACATCGCATCTACACTGGATGCGGTTTGCGGCATTTCCTGCGTGATGCTCTGGTATACCGTTATTGCCTCGTCGTCGCGGTTCATTCTGTCCAGCGATTTCGCCCGCATGAAAATAAGTTTCGCACGCTGGTCGTCGGTTAAGCCCGACATTTCCATGCCGCGTATGTAACTTTCCGCATCTTCATACATGCGGTTCTTCATAAGAAGTTTTGCGCGCATCATCTTTTCGGATAACGGCGCGATGCGAAACAAATCTTCGGACGATTTTTTCATCCGAACGGTTTCCATTCTCGCCGGTTCTGCAAGCTCCGTGTGGGGATACCCGTAAAAAATCTTCTGGTACGTTCTGTAAGCTTTTTCGACGTCGCCGGTTTTTTCAAGATTTTCCGCAAGCAGCCACAGCGCTTCGTGAGCGTTTGCGGGATATGACCCGATATGTTTTTCAAGCAGTCTTACCGCATCGTCCTCCATGCCGATCGCTTCCAGCGCTTTTGCGTTTAAAAGTACGATTTCACTTACAAGCGGCGAGTAAGGAAAATTTTCCAAAAATCTTTCGGCGGTTTTGACGGCTTCTTCGTACCTCCCGCCATCGGCCTGGATTTTTGCGATGTGGAAAAGCGCGTAATCTCCTAGAATGGGGTTGTCCGCTACGTAGGACAGTCTCTCTTCGGCCAACCTGAACGATCCCGCCCTGAAAAGCGCAAAGCCCATCAGGTAATCCACCTGCGCTTCAAGCCGTTCGTCCGAGTTGGTATCTATTTCACTGAAGCTGTCGAAAGCCCCCAGGTACTTTTTACCCTTAAGGAGGTTCAGGCCTTGATCGATGTTTGCCGGCCGGCTTTTTTCCGCATACGCATCAACGACAAAAAACGCGGTTGAAAGAGCGATTATGCAAAAAATTCTTGCCATATTATCAGCTTCTTTTTCTACTGGTCATTTACAGTTTTTAAAACGTAATGTTGAGTCCGGCTCTGACGACGCGCAGCAAGACGGTTCAATCAACAACCTCGGCATTTCCTAGGTTCTATTCTAATACCTTTGCATCAGGTTACAAACAATGCTTGTCATGGTGAGTTCATCGAACCACGACAGGTTCAGCCCTCCGGCAGGCTCAGGGTGACAAGTGGGGAGACCACCTGTACAGCCGGGAATCAAGGTTGTCTATCGCGGCCTCGCCTATTTGAAATAACCGCAAATATGATCGGCCAAGTTGTTCATATCGTCTTCTCCTGCGGACAGCGAGTTCAGCCACACGGCCCCTTTGACTTTTGCGAACCATGTGATTTGCCTTTTGGCGTAGCGGCGCGTCTCCCTTTGAACCCGCGGCACAAGCTCTTCCTTGGGTAATTCGCCTTCAAGATAAAGCATTATCTGCCTGTATCCCACACAGTGGAAAGGTTTACATTTTTTTTCGTACCCCATGTCCACTATCGCCCTTGTCTCATCTATCCAGCCATTTTCAAACATCTCTTCTACGCGGGCGTCGATCCGTTCGTAAAGCGGTTTGCGCGGCCCGCCCAGAACGAAAAATTTTGCGTCGTATTGTGAAAAAGTAAAATGATCCGCTTTTTTGGACAATTGGGGCGATTGCGCGTTCTCCAGTGCGCGGATTATCCTCTGCCTGTCGTTGGGATGTATCTCTTGCGCTCTTACGGGATCGATGCCCCGGAGCCTTTCGTAAAGATTGGTAAGCCCCCCGGCTTCAAGTTCACTTTTGAGCAAAGCGCGCGTATGGGGGTTGGACGCTGCGCCGCCGTCGAGGTTTTCAAGCAGCGCTTTCAGGTATAAACCCGTTCCGCCGACTAGTACGGGAAGTTTCCCCCGCGATGTTATTTCGCTTATCGCTTTTTGCGCCGCCACACGGAAATCCCACATCGTGAAAGGCTGATCCGGCTCCATGATGTCTATCAGATGGTGCGGAACCGCATCCCTCAAAATTCTTTGCGGCTTTGCGCTGCCGATGTTGAAATGACGGTATACCTGTACCGAATCGGCGCTTACGATCTCTCCGTCAAGTATGCGGGCGGTTTTTGCGGCCAGTTCACTTTTGCCGCTTGCGGTAGAACCGGCTATCACCAGCAGCTTTATATTGCGCCGCACCTACGAGCGACAATCGAATGTCATACGTTGAACCTTTTGTATATGGCCTTTATTTCAGCCGAAAATTCCCCGTTTGAAGAAAAAACGGTAACCGGAGTTCTTACACGCACTGGATTCCTGCCGTTTTTTATGGAGTTTACGATTATCAGATAGGCGTCCCTGCCAGGTTTACCGTGCACGAACCTTATATTAATTGGCGCAAACCGGTTTTGTATAAGCGTGTGTATCACCTCCGCGCTCCTTTCGGCAAGGTGAACAATACAAAAAAGGCCGCCGTCCGCAAGCGCGTGGTTGGCTGCTTTGACGAGTTCCGCAAACGTAAGGGCAAGCTCGTGGCGTGCGACCGCCTTTGCGTCTGCCGGATTTATCCTGCCGGAACCCGCCTTGCGGTATGGAGGGTTGCTGACGGCAACATCGAAACTGCCCGCTTTTATGAACGATTCGGCGTATCGAATATCCGACTGGATAAAAAGCGGAGGATTTTTTATGCACGCGCAGTTCTCCCTCGCATGTATAAGCGGCTCGCGTTGTATATCGATCCCCCAAAACCTGGCCTCTGGAAACAGTTTGTGAAGCAGTAAAGGTAAAATACCGTTGCCGGCGCCCATGTCCAGAACCTTTTGCGCGCGCAAAGCCGTTATGTTGTCCGCAAGCAAAAACGGGTCCATGGAAAAACGGTACCCGCGCACGGATTGCTTTATCTTAAAATTTTCGGCCATGCGTGAAGTATAACCCCACGGCGTCGCGGGCGCGTGGTTTCCCGATCAGATCAACGCGTCAGTACCTTCATCCCGTTTCAAAAAGTTCGGGCTGCATGATTTCCATTCCGGGCGGCGCAACCGGATACCTGCCGCTGAAGCAGGCGGTGCAGTAGTTGATCTTTTTTTCACCGAAAAGTGACAGCATCCTGTCCATGCCGAGGTACGCGAGCGAATCGCACCCTATAAATTTCCGGATTTCTTCAACGCTGTTCGAAGAGGCTATAAGCTCCTTTTTTGTCTGCGTGTCTATGCCGTAAAAACACGAATACGCGGTAGGCGGTGACGACACCCGGACATGAACCTCTTTTGCCCCCGCGGAGCGTATCATGCCTATGATTTTCCGGCATGTGGTGCCCCTTACGATGGAATCGTCCACCACTATCACGCGTTTGCCGTCTATAAGCGAGCGTATGGGATTCAGCTTTATCTTAACTCCGAAGTGGCGGATGCTCTGCGAAGGTTCGATGAACGTTCGACCTACGTAGTGGTTTCTTATCAGCCCCGTATCGAAAGGTATTCCCGCTTGTGCCGCGTATCCCATTGCGGCGGGTACGCCGGAATCCGGAACGGCTATTACAAGGTCCGCCTCCACCGGGGCTTCCTTCGCCAGCTCCATGCCCATGTTCTTGCGGACTTCATGCACGGTTTCGCCAAAAACTATGCTGTCGGGCCTGGCGAAATATACGAACTCGAATATGCACTGCGCCGCCGGTTTCTTCGAAAATGGAAAAAAAGACTCTATTCCCCCGTCGGATACAACGATCATCTCGCCGGGTTCAACATCCCGCTCGTATTTGGCGCCTATGAGGTCAAACGCGCACGTTTCCGACGCAAAGACCACTGCGCCGTTCAGACTGCCCATTGCAAGCGGCCTGAACCCACGAGGATCGCGCACGGCAACGAGTTCCGTTTCAGTCATTACAAGAAGCGAGTACGCGCCTTTAACCTGCAGCAGAGCGTCCACCACCCGCGCCCGGAAGGAGTTTTCCGTTGATTTCGCGATGAGGTGTACAATCACCTCCGTATCCATGGTGGATCGGAAAATGGAGCCGTTGTCCTCCAGACCGGCGCGCATTTCAGATGCGTTTACCAGGTTGCCGTTGTGCGCTATAGCCATGGAACCCATGGAAAACTCGATGGATAGCGGCTGTCCGTTTTTTAAAAGCGAATCGCCCGTTGTGGAATACCGGTTGTGGCCTATCGCCATGTTGCCGTGCAGCCGGGCTATTCTTTCAGGAGTAAAAACCTCCGCCACCAGCCCCATCCCCAATTCGGTACAAAGCCTGGACCCGTCCGAAGTTACGATTCCCGAGCTTTCCTGTCCGCGGTGCTGCTG
Organism: bacterium; assembly: GCA_036244935.1. Classification (GTDB taxonomy): domain Bacteria; phylum Nitrospinota_A; class UBA7883; order JACRGQ01; family JACRGQ01; genus BTTC01. The sequence continues at coordinate 6,526 of BTTC01000032.1, forward strand.
CGCGTACAGGCCCAGATACGTCAGGTTTGCAGCCTCGGCATAACCGTACACGCCGAAAAGGGCGCATTCGTCATGAAATTTTCTTAAATCCAAATTCCGATGTCCCTCATGGAAAAGTAAAATTTTTGGCGCTGCACGCTGGCTCCCCTAACCGCTTTACAAGAAACCTGGCAGGAGCCGGGTCCCATTTTTAGATTATATCTCAAATTGTTGACTACAGTATTAAAGTAATTGGACACCATACAGAGAATTGAAACCCGCAGAAAAACTCACAAAATGATAGTTGCTGCGAATGATCCTTCCCTTGACGCAAGGGAAGGTGGCCCGCAGGGTTTGTTTGTACCATTAACGCTTGTCATGGTGAGTCGTCATCCTGAGCCTGTCGAAGGATGAACCACGACATGGTCGTGGTGACAGTTTGTCATGGTGAGCTTGTCGAACCATGTCATGGCAACCGGCGCCTTACTTCAATGCAACTCTACCTGCGGCAGTCACGGTTTGTTTCCGCTTCCCTCCGTTACGGCTGCGATGGAATCGTAAAGTATCTCGACCATTTTATTAAGGTCAGGCGTTTGCGCCGCAAGTATGGGAAACAGCACTAAAATATCACCAAGCGGTCGGACGATAAGCCCTTTTTTACGCGCTTCCATGGCAACCTTGTGTCCCGTGCGTAATGACTCTGCAAAAGATTTTTTTGTTTCACGCTCTTTAACCAGTTCGATGCCCGCAATCATGCCTACCCGCCGCACATCGCCAACGTGCTGGAGATTTTCAAACCGCACAAGCTCGTCCGCCATAAACTGGGCTTTTTCACCTATCGAAGCGAGCATGCCGCTTTCTTCCATCATGCGGATGTTTTCCAGAGCCACTCCGCAGGCAATCGGATGGCCGGTGAACGTGTGGCCATGAAAAAAAGTTTTCTGCTCGTCGTATCTGCCCACAAAAACGTCGAAAATCTCCTGCGTTGCGAGCGTGGCGGCCAGCGGCAGCAGACCCGCGCCGAAACTTTTGGATATCGCCATTATATCCGGCTGCACGTCCTCATGCTCGCAGGCGAACATACGTCCCGTGCGGCCAAAGCCTACTGCAACCTCATCGGTTATCAAAAGAATACCGTATTCGTCGCATACCTCGCGCACCCTTCTTAAAAAGCCGTGGGGTGCGGTGATGATGCCGCCCGGACACTGGACAATCGGTTCAATCACGAATGCCGCTATTTCATCCCTGTGTTCCCCCAAAATTTTCTCCATCTCCACGGCGCAGGCAAGCGAACATTGGGGATAGCTCTTATCCAGCGGACATCTGTAGCAGTACGGCGAGATAACGAATACGGCGTCGGCCAGAATCGGCTCGAAGATTTTTCTGTAAAGATCTATCCCGCCGACCGACACTCCGCCCAGAGTATCGCCGTGGTAACCGTTTATGAGTGCGGCGAATTTTTTTCTTTTAGTATTTTTACCTTCCTTTTGGCGATGGTACTGAAAGGCCATCTTAAGGCCGACTTCAACTGCCGTGGAGCCGTTATCCGAATAAAAAACCTTCTCTAAAGCCGAAGGAACGATTTTCAACAGCGCGTCCGCAAGCTCTATGGCGGGCCGGTTGCCAAGCCCCAGCAAGGTGGAGTGATCCAGCCTTGCCGCCTGGCTCACCAGCTTCCTGACCAGCCTGGGGTGACAGTGACCGTGGACGTTTACCCAGTATGAAGAATGCCCGTCGTAGTATTTCCGTCCGTGGACGTCTTTCAGCATAACTCCCGAACCGGACTCGATTATGAGCATGGGTTCGGTTTCCCACTCGCGCATCTGCGTAAACGGATGCCAGATATTATTCCCGTCAATTTTTTCAAGCCGCTTTTGAAGTTTAGAGCTTTCCCTGCGTTCGATAAAGTCGACTATCGGCCCGGCGTCGATATGTTTTTCTACATGGAAACGGAATTTTTTGCAGTTAACGTTTTTCTTTGCAACCGCATCGGTATAAGGTAAAAAACCCAGCATCGGCATCTGCGCGCGGTCTTCAAGCAGGGCTATATCCGTTTTTGGATGCTTTTTACTGTCATCACTGCCGGTTTCAACAAGCAGCATACCCAGGGATTCAAGCCCGTACATCTCCGCCGCCATGCCGGTACTCAAAGTTTCGTGAATCATCCCCAGCGCCGGGTGGGTGACGATGACAATAGGGATATCCAGCATTCTGATGAGGTCGGGCCACGAATCGTTTTTCGTAAGCGGAGCCATCAGGCCGCCCGCGCCTTCCACTATCACAATGTCGTGCCTGCTTTTAAGATAGTCGAATGCGGCGGCGATTTTTTTCAGGTCGATATCCACCGCCGCCTTTAGCGCGGCGTGGTAAGGCGAAAGCGCGTCATTGAAAACGTAAGGCATACTCTGTTCGTCCGGGTCGGCGGGGCGCGAACAAAACTTCCGCATGAACTCAAGGTCCGGCGAACAGGCCGATACTTTTTTCTTTTTAACGCCGGTCTGTACGGGTTTCATCACCCCGACGTCGTACCCCTTTCCGACCAGAAGATGCGCTATCGCCCCCGCCGCCACGGTTTTCCCAACACCAGTGCCGACGCCGGTAATAAAAATTCCCTTATGCCTCATATGCGTCTTCCAGAAATATAGATCACCTCGTAGGTGGCGTTTACAGGGGAACCGCTGCTGGAGTAACGTTCGATGGTTTTTGCAAGAACGTCCCTGCGTGGAGGGTTTTCCGGTCTTCCGGGCAGGGTCGCCCCAGTTCCCTTTAACGTTTTAAAAAAATCATGGACGGAAGGGTACGAACGTACAACCGTTTGGAACGTGCTGGAAATTTCGTTGAACCCTGCATTAATCATTTTTTCCGCAAGGTCGTCTTTTCCCGGCATGGACTTGAAAAGCGCGGGTTTTCCCGTGCATTCAAGGCAGGCGGTATTATACGCGTCGCGAAGTTCTTTAAGCGTGCCTGGCCCAAGCGTGCTGAAGAAAATGCGACCGCCTTTTACCATTACCCTGGCAAGCTCATCGAAAAGCGGACCAGTAAAGAATGCCCACTGGAATACAAGCGAGGAGACGACAAGATCGAACGCGCCGTCTTTAAAGGGAAGCACGGCCGCATCCGCAACGGCGGCTTGCGAGATACCGGCCTTTTTCGCTTCAAGCGCCATCGGCGCGGCTATATCCACTGCAGCCAACCCGGAATTTCGCCATCTTCGTTTGGCGTCCATGGCGGTGAAACCTGTGCCGCACCCCACGTCCAGAATTTTTTTTGGCTGGTCGATTGCGGGCGGCACAAAATCTTTTACAAGCCGCATGGATACGTCTTTTTGAAGCGCGGCATATTTTGCGTATTTTTTTGCGCTTCGGCTGAAGGAGAGTTTAACGCTTTTTTGAGAAAGCATTATATGGATTTTAAAAATTTTCCTAAAGATTCATTAAACGCAGCCGGCTGCGTAATAAAGGGAGCGTGTCCGCAGTTTTTAAAAATTTTCTTCCTCGACGACGGCAGCAGATTCTCCCACACCTTTACAACTTCCAGAGGCAGGATGCTATCACGGTCACCGTGGCATATCAAACAAGGCAGATTCTCCAAACTACTGCCCAGCGCGGGGCGGAGGTCGGTTTCGATAAGGTCGGTTAAAAGTTCAAGGGCCGATTTCTTATCGGGCGGGAAATGTTCAGCGAAAAAATACGTTTTCATGGTCTGGCCGGTTTGCGGTTTCAACTCTTTTTTAGTGTAGAAGGATGTGGTTATGAATTCGGTGAGCGTGTTTATGAAGTTTTTTTCAAGCTCCCTTAACGTCCACTTCGCCTTCGTGAGCGGTACGGCCCATGTGTCTTCCTTCTGTTTGGCGGCAAAGCACGGCGTACCGTTTACTATCGTAAGCGAGCGCACGTTATCTGCATGAAGCGCGGCGAAGCATACCACCTGAGCGCCGAGCGACCATCCCACAAGGTGCACCGTTTCGAGTTCAAGCTCGTCTATGAACTCGGCCAAAAGTCGGGCTGCGGCGGTAATGGTAAGCGTGCTTTCATAAGGGGGCGTTGCTCCGTGGCCGGGAAGGTCGACGGCGATTATGCGGAAACAGTCCGATAAACCTTTGAGCTGTTCCAGCCATACGAGCGAATCAAGCCCCCATCCGTGAACGAAAATGACCGGCTGTCCGGAACCGGCGCTGCGGTATGCAAGCGACGTCAATTTTTCATCCGGGTCCTGACTTTACGTTCCATGTCGCGTTCCATCGCTTTGCGTTTTAACGCTTCCCTTTTATCGTAAAGTTTCTTACCGCGTCCCAGCCCCAGCTCGACCTTCGCAAAATCTCCCTTGAAGTATATTCTTAGCGGCAGTATGGAAAACCCTTTAAGAGACGCCTTGCCGATCAGCTTTTCCATTTCCCTTTTGTGCAGCAGCAGTTTTCGAGGCCGCGACGGGTCGTGGTTATACGAGCTGCCGTGAGTGTATTCCGGTATGTGCAGGTGATGAAGATAAAGCTCGCCTTTAACGGGCCGCGCATAGGCGTCGCGCATCTGCACGTTGCCATGGCGCATTGATTTTACCTCCGTCCCTTTGAGGACGATTCCCGCCTCCACCTTTTCCAGAATTTCGTATTTGTGGTACGCCTTTTTGTTCGTCGCAATAACCTTGAACATAACCGTCACATTCTAACCCGTCATAAGTTAGGTGGATATGCAAAAAGGCCGCGCAACGGCCCGCGCACGAAATTTTTGCTTATGCTGACCTTGCATGGGATGTTAATTTATATACTGATTTACCAAGCAAAAACGCGGGTTGGATTTTTACAAAAGAAAGGGGGCAGGGAACGGTGTCTGATGTTAGCCGCCATACAAAACTTTGCTGGAGTATACTGCCCAAAGTATCGCCCAGTTTTGCCGTTTGCATTAACAAACTGCCGCGGGGGG
>BTTC01000033.1:0-11409 GCA_036244935.1 bacterium
GATAGATTTTCCAACAGGTCTGAACATCAACGTATTACGTATGTACATCGTATCTATGGTAAAGCAATATGCTTTAGTTGCAGAATGGGGAAAGTCAAAAACGCATCCTGGACGCGCGGCGTCTTGACGCCGCCCCGGGTTGAGAGAGCCGTCTTCGTTAAATCGTTAATATGGAATAGACTTTTTTGATAGTTGCTTATATCATTTGCCTTCATCCCTCGACACGCTAAGGATGATAAGGCGCCAAACGCCTGAAAATAAAACGATGGGGAAAACGGTATTACGCGATATGGTTATGTACGATTAGCCCGCTTTACTGATGAACAAAGCGAGAGGGGGTAAATGCCGGATTTAAAAGGTATCAGAGACAAGATTGACCGTCTTGACATACGGATTCTGGAGCTGCTTGATTCGCGCGTTGAGCTGGCGGCGGCCATATGGAAAATTAAATCAAAAAAAGGCCGACCGGTACTGGATCCCAACCGCGAGGCCGCCATAATCGCAAAGCTGAAAAAACTTGACAAACGTTTACCGGATAAATCCGTCGAGTCCATTTTCAAGGAAATCTTCAGCGCTATTCGCGCCACGCAGAAAAAAATCAGCGTCGCGTACCTCGGCCCCGCCGGAACATTCACGCACGAGGCCGCCCTTAAAATATTCGGCGCGGCCAGCGATTACATACCGCTTAAGGGGTGGGAGCCGGTATCCAAGGAGGTAGAGACAGGCCGGGCCGATTACGGCGTGCTGCCTATAGAAAACTCCATAGAGGGCAGCGTAAACCTTACGCTTGACCTGCTGCAGGAATCGCCGCTGAATATTTTCGGCGAGACGAGTTTGCCGATTCATCATAACCTCGTATCGCGCGCCGGCAGTATAAAATCGATAAAAAAACTCTATTCGCACCCCCAGCCGCTCAGCCAGTGCAGGAAATTCCTGCTGCAGGCATTGCCGAACGTGAAGGTGGAAGAAACGTTCAGCACCGCTGCGGCGGCTGAAAAGGCGGCAAAGCATGGTAAAGGCTCCGCCGCCTTATCCAGCCTGGTCGCCGCGCATAACTACGAGCTGAACGTTCTTAAACGCAGCGTGGAGGATTTCCCTAATAACGTCACGCGGTTCGTGGTGCTTTCTTACCAGCTGGCGGAACGCACCGGCAGCGATAGAACCTCCATAGCGGTAACCACCAGCAACCGGCCCGGAACGCTCTATAAGCTTCTGGGATTTTTCAACGAACGAAAAATAAACCTTACAAAAATCGTATCGCGCCCCATACCCCGCGCAACGTGGGGGTATCTCTTTTACATCGATTTCGAAGGACACCGCGACGATAAAAAGGTGAGTGATATTTTAAAACAGATCGCGCGCAGGACGGATAATTTGAAGGTGCTGGGATCGTACCCCAAGGAATCATGAAACCGGATTTTTACAAAGCCATCGTACCGGAATACATCCGCAAACTTAAAGCATACGAACCGGGAAAACCGATAGAGGAAGTGGAGCGCGAGCTGGGCATCCGCCGATCCATCAAAATGGCGTCAAACGAAAACCCGCTGGGGCCGCCGCAAAAAGCGCTAACGGCAATGGAGAAAACCGCCAAAAAAGCGCATTACTACCCGGCTGGGGACTGCTTCTACCTGCGCCGTAAAATAGTTAAAAAACTCGGCATAAAATCCGACGAGCTTGTTTTCGGAAACGGTACGAACGAAATCATAGAGCTTTTGATACGCTGCCTCGTCAGGCCCGGCGACAATATCATCGTTTCCGAACATGCTTTTTTGGTATACAACCTTATAGGACAGGGCGCAGGCGCACAGATACGCACCGCGCCCGCAAAACATTACGGTCACGACCTCGCCGCCATGGCCAAAATGGTGAACCGCAAAACAAAACTCGTGTTTATTGCAAACCCCAACAACCCCACCGGAACCTATTGCGACAGCCGCAGTCTTTGCGGGTTCCTGAAATCGGTAAAGGATATACCGGTTGTTCTGGACGAGGCGTATTACGATTACGTGGATACGCGGGACTATCCCCAAACGCTGGAAATGCGTAAAAAATTCCCGAACCTGGTAATCACGCGCACCTTTTCAAAAATTTACGGCCTTGCCGGACTGCGTATCGGATTCGGGATAGGCGACGCCGAACTCATGCAATACCTGAACCGGCTGCGTCAGCCGTTCAACGTTAACATGATGGCTCAGGAGGCGGCTATTGCGGCCTTAAGCGACCGCGAACATCTGAACAAAAGCCGCAGGATGAACCGCGACGGTAAAAAGTTCCTTTATAAAGAGCTGGCAAAAAACGACGTGGAATTTCTGCCGACGGAGGCAAATTTTTTACTCATAAAAGTCGGCAAAGGACGCAAGGTTTTCAGCGGTATGCTGAAACTGGGCGTCGTTGTCCGGCCAATGGACGTTTACGGGCTTCCTGAGTTCATACGCGTAACCATAGGCAAAAAAGAACAAAACGCAAAGTTCATATCCGTGTTGACCAAAGTGCTCGGTAAGAATGGGCGGTAAATTTTTCTATTTAATCTTCAACAGGTATCTATTGCGAAAAAACCTTGAACCGGTGACTTGTTCAAATAAGTGTCTGTTTTGTTAATAACCAGCTAGATTTATTTTAATTGTAATTCAGGATACTCTTGTTTTATTTCTTGTTCAATTTCCTTCTGTTTTGTATCTTGTTCGCTTTTCGAACCTTCTAAAAGGACATATATACGAAAGGAATAAATGGCATATTTGGACAAAATAGACATAAGGGAATTTTCCATCTCTACAATTGGTTTTTTGTTTTTGCCTGTTTTATCGGAAACATGAACCAACTGTTCTAATGCTTCTTTTTCTTGTAATTGTTTTTTTTCAAGTAACGAGACCGGCACATGTGGACCAACTTCTGTCAAAAACATAGCATTATCCCATGAAAGCCAAAGTTCTTCATCAATTTCAAACTTTTCTGACCACTGTTTAATCATGCCTTTCAACGTTTTAATTTTAAATGAAAAATCGCTTTTCCCTTCATCACGATCACGGATAAATTCAACTTGAAAAACCAATTTAGGTGGTTTGCGCATTAAAATGGATTCTGCTTTTAACTTATAATTTTTCTTTGATCTTGATTTACAACAATCTCGAATCATTTGTAAAATAAAAGAGTCGTCAAAATCGTGCCATTCACCACTTTTTATCCTTTCAGAAATTGATGACGCAGAACAATCGAGACGCTTTTTTTTAAGAAGCTCCTTAATTACATCTTGGAGCGTAAGTTCAAATCCCGTAACTGTTTTGTGATAGTACACTTGCTGATAATCAAAATATCGGCACAATAAAAAGTGATCTACTGCTCTCATGGCCTTGGAGGTAACGTATAGTTGGTCCTTATCATCAATACATAATTGGCTTATTATATATTTAATATCTACAGACCCATAAGGTAGCCCGGTGTGATAAGACGTTCGTAACATATAGTCCATTCTGTCTGCATCCATGTCGGAACTTACTAAATTTGCATATGGTATCGAACTTTTCCAACTAATAATTTTGTAAACTTCTTCACCACTGATTTCTTCTTTCTCAAATATTCCCTTAATTTCCTCATCTTTTTCTAAAATTTCTTTGGCTACGTCCTCATGTTTAAAATATGTGTCGTGTGTATCAGATTTGCTGGTCGGTTTATTTTGCCTATCGTTGCCATTAGATTCTTTAGGTTCAATAATGCTGTCAGGTTTTCTATCATAATATTTCTTAATCGCCCTTTCCATAGGATGTGAAAATGGATAATGTCCAATGTCGTGTAGAAGCGCGGCTATTCTATAAAGCTGGATGTTATTTTGGATTTTCTCTTTTTTATTTTCTTCAGCCTTATTAAGTAACGAATCAAATATAAGCCCTACAATATGACACGTACCTAATGAGTGAGAAAACCTGGAATAATTCGCCCCGGGATAAACAAAATGAGCCAAACCAAGCTGATTAACATTCCGTAACCTTTGGAACGACTTGGTGTTGATAAGTTCTACTTCTAATTTGGTAAGACCGATTGTTCCGTGGACGGGATCGGCTATGCGTTTTGCGTAGAATAAAGCCACGAATTATTGTAACAATTTATGACGTAAAAGCTTTTCTTTAGCTTTTTTTACATACTTAGAAAGGCGTGGTTTTTGATTTTTCAGCAGATCATCAGCCTTCTTTTTTGTGTATCCGCTAATTTTTATTAAAAAATGCAGTGAAGAAACAAGTTCCAGCCATTCTTCCTGTTTCAGTTTCTTTTTTACATCTTCAGGGACGCTTAGAAGTGGTCTAATTTTGCGCAACTTTTTTCCCAAAGAAGGTACAATTCTCATTTCTTTATACCCTTTATCCCCTGATTCAATGGCTTCCACTAGGCTGTAGTACTCCTTACTAAGATCAGGGCAGTACGGTCCCATCAAATACCAGCTAAAACGGTAGCCAAGATCAACACCAGAAAGTTGTCCTAGATAAATGGCTTTTTGTATTTTTTTCCGATCATCCACTGTGCGAATTTCCGAAGGAATGTCCAATTCCTTAAGGAATAATTTTATTACAATCAATCTTGGCTCCATAACACCCCCATTTAACTAACCCATGTTTTAAATATATTTTTTATGTCCGCCACTTGGTAATTGTCCCAATTGAATAATACTACATCGAAGCTCTTTGCAACAAGCACAGACATGGCTCCATCACTCAATTGAAACACCGTAGTTTAAATGTCTACGTTTTTTGCTTCCAGCGCATGGTTGACTATGAAGTCACGGCGCGGCTCGACCTGTTCTCCCATCAGAAGGGAGAAAATATCATCCGCTTCCACGGCATCGTCGATATGCACATGCAGGAGGGTGCGGGTTGCGGGATTCATCGTTGTTTCCCAAAGCTGGCCGGGGTTCATTTCGCCCAGTCCCTTATATCTTTGCATGCTGGTTCCATCTTTTGCCTGCGCGATAATATAATCCATCAGGCTTTTTTTGCTGCCGCATTTTTCGGCTGTTTGGGAGCTGCCGTTTACCGTAAACGGCGGATGATCCCATATCTTGATATTCGCCTTCAACGCAAGGGCTTTTTGGTATTCCGGAACGGCGATAACGTCCCAATTCACTTTTGAAAAAACACCGGTAGCCGGGTTGTACCAACGGAAGGCGAACCCTCCGTGTGCGGCGTCATCGATAACCTCGTTTTTCAGATCCCGATCCTTGAACGTTTCAAGAAGGTCTTCAAGTTTTTTTCTGTCCGTAAAAAACTCCCTGTCGTTCACGTACTTGTCGATAAGAGCTTCAACCAGCTCTATCGGGTAACCCATGCTCTCCAGTTTATCAAGGGCCTGAAGATAGTCCCACATGAGGCTGACGCTTCGGAACAGCTCATCACCTTTAAGCTCCGTTGAGCGGCCGGAATCGTCGACCAGTATTACCGTTTTTGTTTTCGTACCTTCTTTTAAAAGATACTGGTTCAGCTCTTTTTCATTTTTGATATATTTTTCCTTTTTCTGTCTGGCCACCCTGTAAAGCGGCGGTTGGGCGATATAAAGGTAACCGCGTTTTATTATCTCTTCCATCTGCCGGTAAAAGAAGGTAAGAAGCAGGGTGCGGATATGCGAACCATCCACGTCGGCGTCGGTCATGAGTATTATCTTGTGGTACCGGATTTTGTTTATATCAAAATCACCCCCGGCACCGCTGCCTATGGCCCTGATAAGCGTTATGATCTCCTCCGATGCCAGTATTTTTTCGTAGCGCGCCTTTTCGACGTTTAATATTTTGCCTCTCAAGGGAAGAATGGCCTGGTACTTCCGCTCTCTGCCCTGCTTGGCGGAACCGCCCGCCGAATCACCCTCTACTATATAAAGTTCGCAAAGCGCCGGATCGCGCTCCTGGCAGTCGGAAAGTTTTCCCGGCAGGGAGCTGAACTCCATAACTCCCTTGCGGCGCGTCAGTTCCCTGGCCCTTTTAGCCGCTTCTCTGGCTTCGGACGCCATAACCGCTTTTTGCACCACTACCTTGGCGGACTGCGGGTTTTCTTCCAGGAACGCGTCGAGCGCGTCTTTTGCTATCGCTTCGGTTACGCCCCTTATTTCGCTGTTACCCAGTTTCGATTTTGTCTGCCCTTCAAACTGCGGGTCCACCATTTTTACGCTCAGCACTGCGGACAGACCTTCACGAACATCGTCGCCGCTTATGGCCGGCTGATCTTTTTTAAGAAGGTTATTCTTAAACGCATACTGGTTAACCGACCGCGTAAGCGCAGAGCGGAACCCGGACAGGTGAGTTCCCCCTTCGGGCGTGCTTATGTTATTCACGAAGGTAAACACGTCTTCCTTGTAACCGTCGTTGTACAGGATGCCGAACTCGACCGTAGTTGATCCTTTTTGCTTTTTTACATAAATGGGATGTTCAAAAAGGCTTTTTTTGTTTCGGTTGAGATATTTGATGAAAGAAATAATGCCGCCTTCATAGTGAAATTCATGTTTTTTATCGGTTCTCTCGTCCAGAATCGTTATTTTGACGCCGCTATTCAAATACGCCAATTCCCGAAGACGCTGAGAGAGATAGTCGAAACTGAAAATGACATCTTCAAAAATCTTCGAATCCGCCTTGAACCTTACGCTGGTTCCCGTACTTTTAGCCTCACCCATCTCCTTTAAGGGGGCAAGCGGTTCTCCTCTTTCATATTTTTGCGTGTAAACAAAACCGTTTCGTCTTATTTCAAGTTCTAAAAATTCAGACAAAGCATTGACCACGGATATCCCGACCCCATGAAGACCGCCGGAAATTTTATACCCTGTCCCTTCAAATTTTCCACCGGCGTGGAGTATCGTCATTACAACTTCCGCGCTTGAGATATTTTTTTCAGGATGCATCTCGACCGGAATACCGCGTCCGTCATCTTTGACGGAAATGGATTCGTCCGAGTGAATGGCAATATCTATGTTTTTGCAAAAACCAGCCATCGCTTCGTCGATGCTGTTATCTACGACTTCGTATACCAGGTGATGCAGGCCGGACATTGACAGGTTGCCTATGTACATGGCCGGTCTTTTGCGGACTGCCTTCAATCCTTCGAGTATTTTTATCTGGCCTGCGCCGTATTGTTCTTTTACTTTATCCATATTTAAAAAAAGAGTAGTAGCAGTAATCTCGTTAATAGTGTTGATAACCGTTTAAGACGATGTTTCTCAATACCTATCGAATTAAATAACCTGTAGATAAAACCAGCGCTTATCCACAGCCGATAGCGAAATATTCCCTTTTACGGTTACGATTATTGATCCCACGTCGGCAGTCCCGACATACTAACATTTAATCAATATGTTTTTATCAAGATATTCACAATTCCAGAATTTTCGTTACAGCTTTAAAGTCGTTGTATAGCTTGGTGTTTACTTCCAGTTCCCTTTTAATTTTTTTATGCGAGTGGATAACGGTAGAGTGATCTCTGTCGCCGAACAGCTCGCCTATTCTTGGTAACGATTCATCCGTGTATTCCCTGCATAGATACATCGCAATCTGCCTCGGCACCACAACTTTCCTTGCGCGGCTTTTGGATTTGAGATCGTATCTTTTAAGATCGAAGTAGCTTGTGATTACCTTTTGAATCATGGCTACGTCTACATGTTTTATCGCCTCGGAGTACACCCCATCCATTGTCTCCTGCGCAAGCTGAAGGTTGACGGATCTGCCGGACAGGGAAGCATAGGCGATTATTCGCGCCATACAGCCTTCCAGCTCACGTATATTCGATTTTATGGTTTGAGCGAGATACTCCGCCACTTCAAGAGGCATCATGTAACCGTTCAACTCCGCTTTTTTGTTTATGATGGCGATCTTCGTTTCAAAGCTCGGCGGCAGGATGTCCGCTATCAGCCCCCACTGAAATCTGGACTTGAGCCTTTCTTCAAGTCTTTTGATATCTTTAGGAAACTGATCGGACGATACTATGATCTGCTTACCCATCTCAAAAAGCGTATTGAACGTATGAAAAAATTCCTCCTGCGATCGATCCTTTCCGGCGATAAACTGTATGTCGTCCACCAAAAGCGCGTCGAGGTTCCGATATTTTTTTCTGAAGCGGTCCATCTGCCCCTTTTGCATGGCGGAAATCATCTGGTTTACGAAATATTCCGATGACAGATATAAAACGTTCGCCCCCTTGTTTTTATCGAGAATGTATCTGCCGATTGACTGCATCAGGTGCGTTTTGCCAAGCCCCACGCCGCCGTACAGGAATAGCGGATTATATTTCGCACCCGGTTTTTTCGCGCACGCAAGAGCGGACGCATAGGCGAACTCGTTGCATTTTCCCACTACGAACGTTTCAAACGAGTGCTGCGATTTCAGCTGTGAAGCGTCGGATTTGGCTTTAGCCGCTTTTTTCTTTGCCTGCGCGGGCGCCGGCGTATGCGCTTCCTTATGGCCGGCGCTGTCCACGACGAAAGTTATTTTGTTTTCCGCAGCCGTTTGGTGGTTAATGATGCTTCTGATCATCGTCAGATAATGTTTTTCCAGCCAGTCTGCCAGATACGTGGATGGAACGAGTATTGAAAGTTTGTTATTGGAATATTGAAGCTGTTTCGTGGGTTTTATATAAGAATTATAGTTGTGTCGATCTATTTTGCCTTCGAGTTCCTTTTTACAATGTTCCCATAACAGCTGCATGGTTTATATGTTGTAAACGTAGCCGTGTTCCGAAGCGGCTTTGTTTTCTTCCAGATCGTTGGCTTTGCTGAATACTTCCTCCAGCGTTATCGAATAAAGCGTTTTTCGCAGCGCTTCCGTCACCCTGCCCCATAAAAGCTGCGTCAGGCATCTTTGCGTTTTGGAACAGGTGGTCGTTGAGTCGTCCAGGCAGGCGGTCAGCAGTATGTTTTCATCCACCGCGGTAAAAATCTCCCCGATGCTTACCTCCGAAGGGCTTTTTGCCAGCAGGTATCCACCGCCCGGACCTCTGACGCTTTTTACCAATTTGGCCTTTCGCAGCTTCAGGAAAAGCTGTTCCAGATAATTCAGCGAAATATCCTGCCTGAGAGAAATATTGGAAAGCGGCACGGGGAAATTGCTGGGTTGGGTGGCAAGATCAACCATGGCCTGAACAGCGTAATGCCCCTTCGTAGAAATCCTCATGCCGACTAATTCTAACAGCGAATGAGCATTTTTCAACAGTTAATTTATGAAAAGAAAAGCCCTTGTAAATCAATCATATAGGCTATAAATAACAGGGATAAATTTATAATAAACGCAGCGCGTTCAAGGTATTAAATACCATATTATCTGATATGGAAAATAATAAAGGGGAAACCTTGAACAGCCTGTTTATACAAGCGTTTATCCAGAAAATTTGGTGGGGGGTTGTTTGGATATGGAACCAATATTGTATATCGTGGTGCGGTTTTTACCGTCCATTTTGGATTTATACAGCGCCTGATCTGAAAGGTCGATAAGTTTTGTTATATCATCGGCATCCGGTACGTCATCCGGGTAGGATGCGACCCCGATACTGACGGTAAGTTTGTTTCCGGGAAGGGTTTCTTTACCATGAAACGGATATTTCTCCACCACCGTACGCAGACGATCAATGAAGAGCGCTGTATTTTGCTTTGATGTTTTGGGGAATATCATTGAAAATTCCTCTCCGCCGTAGCGCGCCACAATATCGGTTTCCCTGACGCTTTGAGACAGAATATCCGCCACCTGAACAAGTATCTCGTTACCCCGCAGGTGGCCGTGGGTATCGTTGTAGATTTTGAAATCATCGACGTCTATCATGCAAAGTCCCAATTCTTCCTTGTACCTTTGCGCTCTTTTCAATTCTACTTTAAGGGCGCGGATGAAATAACGGTGGTTATAGATTTTCGTAAGTTCATCCGTAAGCGCCATCTCCTCGGCCCGCTTGAGCATTATCAGTTTTTCAGAGGCGAATGCGGTCATTGTTCCCAGAAGTCCTATATGGTTGAGTTCACGGTCGGAAAATTTTCTGGGACGGCGGCCATCCAGGTAAATTACGCCGATTATCTTATCCTCCACTCTAAGCGGCACGGCGATCAGGGATCGGTAGCCCAGGTTTTCAAGCGCCGACATATCGAACCTGTGCTCTTTGGAAAAATTTTCAATAACGGTTGGACCGCTGTTGGTGAGGATATGCCGGGACAGGTTCTCGGGGCGCAGTTTCCAAATTTTATCAGCCGCCGCATTGTCATCGAAACCCATAACGGCGGCCAGATTCATTTCCTCCCTTTCCTCGTCAAAAAGCGCCGCAGAACCGTCAGGCATATCCAGTAGGTCCATGGAGGCCTTTACGGCGATTTTTAACGCATGTTCCGATGTCCCCGCTCCGGCAAGCTCGATACCGATTTCGTACAAGCGCCTTTGCTCGTCCAGGCTTTTTTCGATTTCAATTTCATTTTCCTTTTGCGCTTCAACTATCCGCCACAGCAATCTTGCGCCTGTCCCTTTAACGATTTCAAATTCAGTATGGCCGAGAGTTTTAAGGTGTTTTTCCACTTCCGGGTTGCCGGTGGCGTCGATCACGAGGTCAAGATCGGGGTGTTTCAAAAGCGACATGTAATCCATCGTGTTGTAGATGCCTGTCTGCTTCGCCCACTGGATACCCGGAATGTTCTGCCTGCGGTTGGAAACGCCGACTATCTCTGAATATGGGTCATCGCGAAACATTTTCGCCAGCGACAAGCCGCCGTTCCCCATACCTATGATGGCGATACGGCACGGTTTTTGATCCTTTTCGTTCGTCATTTATTCGCCGGTCTGTAAGTTCCGCGCCTTACGTCGAGAAGCCATGTTTTCTTGTAGGTATGGCAGCCGCGGCATTCGGCGGAAGAAAGGTTTACCGATCCGCTGCTTGAGGTCCCGAGGGTTTCGATATGCGCGGCTGGTTCAAAATCCTTGTGAACGTGACAGGCGCCGCAGTATTGGCTTATCACTTTATTTGATTCGCGTGGTTCCGCCCTGGACGAAAACGCACGCTCGATTTTATTTCCCGCGCACGATACAAAAAGCCCCAAAAGACAAAACAGAAAAACACGATACGTATTACTGAACATCAACCCTGACTTTCACCCCCCGCACTAATATTAATATACCGTAAAAAACCGGCGCCGTCCATATGCGTTCAACCCCATTTTAAACTGGTAAAATATCTGAAACCGTCAAAGGTGGATTGTAACATGAGACGAAGATTTTCATCGGGAATATAGGTTTTAGATAGTGTATCAGTTTGAATATACGCACATGAAGAAAGCGGTTTTTGCAATAATCCTCCCCTTGCGCGAGCAGAAGGGGAGGTGGCTGCCGCAGGCAGGCGGAGGGGTTTTACTGCTAGTGCTTGTCATGGTGAGTTGTCATCCTGAGCCTGTCGAAGGACGACCCACGATAATCGGCGCCTCACT
>BTTC01000034.1:0-11220 GCA_036244935.1 bacterium
GCCGCGCTGAGTCCCGACGGCAGGGCCACCTTCAAGGTTCACATAAACCCGCTGGTTAAATGGCTCTGGATCGGCGGCATGATAATGGGCATTGGAACGATTATCGTAATGTGGCCAGACGCAAGAGAGAAAAAACGGTTCGATGCCAGGTATTCGCTGGGATAGCACTTTTTTTCACCCAGTCCTGAATTCTAAAGAATTACATGGCATTCCGTTCCCGCTTCATTTTTATAACCAGTTAAACGGATGAATATGATAGATTTATCACTTGGTATTTTCAGCAGGGGGAAAATTTGAGAACGATACATGTTGACGACATAACGCGCACCGTAAAGGAGCTGGTGCAAACCGCCAATTACGACCTCGGCGAGGACGTTGTGGCGGCCCTTAGGAAGGGTCTTGAAGAGGAAGTATCGCCGGCGGGCAGAACCGTATTCGGCGCGCTTATGGAAAACGCGGAGATAGCTAAGAAGGAAAGGGTACCCATGTGCCAGGATACCGGTTTCGCCGTTTTCTTCGTCGAGATGGGACGGGAACTTCATATTGATGGCGGAATTTTGCAAAACGCCATCGACGAAGGGGTGCGCCGGGGTTACGAGGAAGGTTTTTTAAGGAAATCGATCTGCGATCCCTTCACAAGGGTTAACACAAAAGACAACACGCCGTCGGTCATTATTCTGGAACAGGTAGAAGGCGACAGGTTGAAGATCATCGCGGCGCCCAAGGGTGGCGGCAGCGAAAACATGTCGCGCCTTACGATGCTGGCACCGGCGGCTGGTAAAAAGGGCATCGTCGATTTTGTCGTAAAACGCTGCGGGGAAGCCGGCGCCAATCCATGCCCGCCGGTTATCGTTGGCGTGGGTATCGGCGGCAGCGCGGAAAAGTGCATGACAATCGCCAAAAAAGCGCTTTTAAGGCCTATCGGCTCCGCAAACCCGGATACGGAACTGGCCGAGCTGGAAGCCGAAATACTGGAAAAGGCCAACAGCCTGGGCATCGGGCCGGAGGGGTTCGGGGGGCGCATATTCGCGATGGCGGTTCATATAGAAAAACATCCCTGCCACATAGCGTCGCTGCCTTTGGCGGTTAACATCTGCTGCCACGCCAGCAGGCATAAGGAGGCCGTGCTGTAATGTCCGGTGAAATAAAGATCGAAACCCCGTTTGACGATAAAAAGGTCGCGTCGCTTAAGGCTGGCGACAGGCTGCTGATTTCCGGCGTGCTTTATACGGCGCGCGATACGGCTCACAAAAGAATTGTCGAGGCGCTGGACAAGGGCGATCCTTTGCCGTTTGATTTAAACGGCCAGCTGATTTATTATGTGGGGCCGAGTCCGGCAAAACCTGGTCATATCATAGGATCGGCCGGTCCGACCACAAGTTACCGTATGGACCCTTATTCCGAGCGCATGATGGAAAACGGTATGAAGGGGATGATCGGCAAAGGCATGAGAGGCAAAGAGGTTGTGGAAGCCATGAAGAAATTCAAATGCGTTTATCTTGCCGCCATCGGCGGCGCGGCGGCCCTTATCGCAAGATCAATAAAGTCTGTGGAAGTAATCGCTTATGAAGAACTGGGCCCGGAGGCGGTGCGGAAACTTGTAGTGAAAGATTTCAAGGCGGTTGTGATTAACGACATCTACGGAGGTGATTTGTACGAAATGGGCAAAGCCGAATACGGGACGGCCCTGTGATAACTCACGACGTATTAATAGTCGGGTCGGGCCTCGCCGGTTTGAGCGCCGCGCTGGAACTCGTTGGCAGGGTAGACGTGGCCGTTATCACGAAGGTATACCCTTCCCGTTCGCATTCAGGCGCGGCGCAGGGCGGCGTTGCGGCGGCGCTTGCGAATTTCGAGGAGGACGACAGTACGGACCTCCACATGTACGATACCGTGAAGGGGTCGGATTTCCTCGGCGATCAGGACGCGATAGAAATACTCGTAAACGACGCGCCCGGCACCATCATCGAGATGGAGCGGTTGGGCTGCGTATTTTCGCGTGATGAAAAGGGGATGATAGCCCAAAGAGCGTTCGGGGGTCATTCAAGGAAACGCTCCTGCTACGCGGCTGACCGTACAGGTCACGCGCTGCTGCACGTGCTTTACGAACAGTCGATGAAGAACTCCGCCGGCATGAAGGTATATTCCGAATGGTACCTGCTTTCCCTTGTCTATGACGAGGGATCGGTGCGCGGCGTGGTGATGATGAATATCAAAACCGGCGACATAGAGGTTGTACGCGCCAAGACGGTGATCTTCGCCACCGGCGGCTACGGAAGGGCGTTCAAGATAACTTCAAACGCTTACGCCTGCACCGGCGACGGTATTATAGCCGCGTACCGCGCCGGTCTGCCGCTTATGGACATGGAGTTCGTTCAGTTCCATCCTACAGGGCTTTACATTCATGGCATCCTCGTATCGGAGGCCGCAAGGGGCGAAGGCGGATACCTTTTAAACGGCAAGGGCGAACGTTTCATGGAAAGATACGCTCCGTCCAAAATGGAGCTTGCGCCGCGCGACATCGTATCCCGATCCGAACAGACCGAAATCAACGAAGGCAGGGGAATAGACGGCAACGATTTTGTGCATATCGACCTGCGACACTTGGGACGGGAAAAAATACTGGAGCGCCTGCCGCAGATCAGGCAGCTGGGTATCGACTTCATGGGTATCGACTGCATAGATGAACCTCTGCCCATACAGCCCACCGCCCACTACAGCATGGGCGGCATACCCACAACCGTTGACGGGCATGTGACGCTGGATGAATCGGGAACCCACGTCCGCGGATTTTACTCGGCGGGCGAGTGCGCGTGCGTTTCGGTCCACGGCGCAAACCGGCTTGGAACCAACTCGCTGCTCGAAGCCTGCGTATTCGGCAAACGCACCGGTAAGGCGGCGCTTCCGTATACGCTTGAGGCGAAACACGAAAAGGTGGACGAAGCGGAGGAAATACGAAAGGCGAAAAAAAGGCTGGATGAAATCCTGCATAACCCGTCCACCGAATCGGCCCACGACATAAGAACGGAACTGAAGGAAAACATGACGAATAACGCCGGCATCTACCGCAATAAAGAGACGCTGGAAAAAGGCCTGGCCGCCGTTAAGGATATGCAGAGACGTTTCAAAAAGGTGCGCGTTATGGACAAGGGAAAACTTTTCAATACCGAGATCGTGGAAGCGATGGAGCTTTCCAACATGCTGGAATTCAGCGAGCTGATAGCCATAGGCGCCATAGCGCGAACCGAAAGCCGAGGCGCGCATTCCAGAACCGATTATCCCAAGCGTGACGACGACGACTGGATGAAACACACGCTGGCGTACCGCGGATCGGACGGATCGGTGCAGTTAAGGTATAAACCCGTGGTCATAACGAAACACCAGCCCGAAGAAAGGAAATACTGATGGCAACAAAGTTTCTGATCTCGCGGTACGATTCGCAAAGGGACGCCAAACCGCATTTTCAGGAGTATCAATTCGACATCCCGCAGGGCGCCACCCTGTTGGACTGCCTTAATCTCATAAAGTGGACGCAGGACGGCTCGCTTGCTCTGCGCATGTCGTGCCGAAGCGCCATATGCGGATCGTGCGCCGTAAAGGTAAACGGCCACGCCATGCTTGCGTGCAAGACGCAGGCCAAAGACGTGGTGATTGATAATTCCGTCACCATAGAGCCGCTCGGCAATATGCCGGTGATAAAGGACCTTGTCGTCGATCTCGAACCATTCTGGAGTTCGCTCCAAAAAATCGACCCGTGGTTAAAACCGGACGAATCGATAAAATACGAAAAGGAGCGTCTGCAAAGCGCGGCGGATTACAAGAAAATCGAGGATGCCTCCACGTGCATACTTTGCGCTTCGTGTTATTCGGATTGCAATTCGCTGGAAGTGAACGAAAAATATCTCGGCCCCGCAACGCTTGCGAAGGCGCAGCGCTTTGTTCACGATACGCGGGATAACGATACGATGGGGCGGCTCGATTACCTCAACAGGCTTAACGGCGTGTGGGACTGCACGCACTGCGCGGAGTGCTCCACGCGATGTCCAACCGACGCGAAGCCTCTTTCCCGGATAACGGAAATCAAAAACGCCACCATGACGCGCAAAATCCACTCGAACAGCGGCGCGCGCCATGTGCTCGGTTTCCGCGAGTCGGTGGGCGGTTTCAAGAGTCTGGGAATCGGCGGCGGCGGAATGCTTAACGAAAATTACCTCCCCCCGCGGTCCGTGGGATTTTTTAACATAAGCGGACTTTTAAGCCTTATTCCGGTGGCTGTACGTATGTTCATCAGGCGCAAGAACCCGCCTCTCATGCCGCACGTTATCGACAAGGTATCGGAAGTGCGTAAAATGTTCCGCCGCTGGGAGGATTACCTTAAATGAAATACGCGCTGTATACCGGATGCGTGGCCAAAGGAGCCGGACGTGAACTGCTCAAGTCCACCACGCTGGCCGCCGACCGGCTGGGCATTCAGCTTGAAGATATGACGGATGCCTCGTGCTGCGGGGCGGGTGTTATTCAGGAAGACAATCCGCTGCTTGCCGACGGACTCAATGCGCGCACGTTTGCGCTTGCCGAGGAGCGCGGACTTGACATCATGACAATCTGCGGTACGTGCCAGGGCGTCATGAGGTCTACGCAAAAAAGGATGGACGGTGACCCGGATTACAAGGCCCGTATAAACGAGGAGCTGGTAAAAGACACCGGACGCACGTATCAGGGCAAGGTGACGGTCAAGCATTTTTACCAGATAATCGAAGAGGATTACGGACTGGACAACCTGGAGAAACGTCTGCAAAAAAAACTTACAGGTCTGAAGGTCGCCCCGTTTTACGGATGCTATGCTCTAAGGCCGCACGAAGCGGTCGACCTCAAAATTCCCGACCGTCCGGACAGCCTCGAAAATACAATAAAAATTCTGGGCGCGACTCCGGTGGATTATCCGCAAAAACAGAAATGCTGCGGCTTCCCGATAATAATGGCCAACAAAACAAGCTCGCTTACGCTTTCCGGTAACGTGATAGAGGGCGCTTTAGAAACGGGGGCGGACTGTATCATGTCGCCGTGCCCGCTGTGCCACCTTAATCTGGACGCATACCAGCCGGAGATTGAATCGATGTTTGGAAGGAAGATACCGCTTCCCATACTCCACTACCCGCAGCTTATCGCGCTGGCGCTGGGTTTATCGCTTGATGAGCTTGGCATGAATACGCATATCGTTCGTCCCAACAGCGCCCTTGAAAAAATCGCCGGTTGAACTTTTCGTGGCGCATTCGTCCAAAATTTTCCTGACTGCAGGTCGGCGGTTGCGCGGTTGTTTTTGCGTTGCTTTAGTGCGTCCGGTTTGTTATCACTAACGGGAGTTATGTTTTGTTTATGGGGTAGGACGTTACGCAGCCGGCGGGTCGGCGCAATTAAAGCATATTGCTTTACCATAGATACGATGTACATACGTAATACGTTGATGTTCGGTAGTGTATCAGTTTGAATATACGCACATGAAGAAAGCGGTTTTTGCAATAATCCTCCCCTTGCGCGAGCAGAAGGGTGGCGCAGGAGGGGTTTTCCTATATTCCAAAAAGGTTTATGGACACCACCTTTAACGGGAGCCGTTGCAAACGGCCCCTCCTCGTGAGCCGAGGAGGGGAAATTGTCGTCAGCCGTTGCAAACGGTTTGTCGTGAATCAGATTTGGTTGGGGTCATAAAATTTGAAGTTTTCAAACTGATGCACTATCTGATGTTCAGACCTGTTGGAATATCTATCGTATCTGCCAGAGCTTGAAATGCTATAAATGAAAAAACACCAACGCGCCGATTTCGGCAAAATAAGAAACTATCCCATATCAGAACGCGCAAACAAAGTTTCTGTAAAAGATTTTTGCGGCGTTGAAAAATACAGGGACAGCGGCCTTGTTTCCGACCTTTTCCCAAAAAATCTTAAAGCGGACGAACTTCAGGAGATAGTAAAACATCTGCGGAATGCGCGCTCCGGCGGCAAAGGGGTAATATTTGCGCTCGGCGCGCACGTTATAAAGGCCGGCTGTTCCCCGATAATAATCGACTGGATAACAAACGGCCTGATAACCGGCCTGGCGCTTAACGGGGCGGGCGCGATTCACGATCTCGAAATAGCGCTTATCGGCGAAACATCCGAGGATGTGGAAACAGAGGTGAAAACCGGCCGCTTCGGAATGGTTAAAGAAACCGCGGAGCATACCATGGCCGCCTTGCGCGAATATCCTGAAGCCGGGTTCGGCCAGGCGTTGGGGCAATGGATTATCGACCAGAAGATGCCGCACGAACACCATTCCCTGCTGGCTGCTGCGGCGAAAAAAGAAATTCCGGCCACCGTCCATGCCGCGATAGGCGCCGAAATTATTCACGCGCACCCGCATTCGGACGGCGCGATAATCGGCCAAAAGAGTTTTGAAGATTTTAAAATATTCACCGCATCGCTGAAAACTCTGTTCGGCGGCGGCTGCTACTTCAACGTCGGATCGGCGGTAATCCTTCCCGAGGTTTTCATAAAGGCGCTAAGCGCCGCGCGCAACCTGGGGGACGACGTGAGTGGTTTCATGACGGTAGATTTCGACATGATACGCCACTACCGCCCGTCCGTTAACGTGGTGCACAGGCCGACGCGGGACGGCGGCAAGGGTTTTTCCATAACCGGCCATCACGAAATACTGCTGCCGCTCCTTTACCACCTGCTGGAAGAGGGGTAGGATATGAATGACTGATTGGAACATTTTAGATGAACAATTGAAACATTTCTCGAAACTTGCCCCGGATCATACACCAGTTTTTAGCTCTAACCAATTAGATCAGTCCAAGCTGGCCTCAGGTTTAGCAACCGATATCACCCAAGTTTTGAAATGTTTTAATACGGAGTGGCCGGAGACTATTGAAGAACTCAATGATCCAGTTAGTATTAACCAAAGATATGACGCTCTCGTTGGTTATTATCATTTAATGGAAATAGGTGACCTTAAATTCCCCATTTTATCGCGTTCAAGAACAATAAATCAGTTATATTTTGATTTGGTTTACTTTCGTGATCGAGTCGTTTACTTGCTAAGAGATAAAATATCAGAACAAAAAGACCGATTTGGGGATGTACATTATCTTTCAGAGTGGCTTGGAATTATAGGTGATAATGAATTTGGTAAGAAATTAAATGCCCTTCGTAATGGATTCGCCCATGGCAAGTGGGAATTTTTCTCAAACTATAAGGGCATTATTTGTTATCCGGGCCGTCAATCACCTTATAAAAAATACGAATTTCCTAAAGAAGAACTCGACCGAATCCATGCATTAATTTATGCTTTTATAGTTGTATTTTTTAAAATTGCAACTAAGGAACTGGCTTCATGAAACTCAACGTTATGAGTGTTTTAATTGTCATTTATTAAATGAAAACCACTCTTTCCCTCCTTGCAAAAGGAGGGGATAATAAGAAACCCTGTGGCGAGACCACGTGGAATTGCAAGTTATTAAAATCCGCCAACGTTAACGGGAGATGATCCCGAAATTCAGAAGATTCATATACCTGCTGGACAGGTTCGAAGAAATTCGTATATCCTCTTTTCTGGCGCTGGCCGCCATCATAAGTTTCACGCAGGTTGTTTTGCGTTATCTCTTTTCCGCTTCCATTACGTGGGCGGCGGAGGCCAGCACATTCCTGCTTATATGGACGGCGCTGATCGGCGCATCCTACGGCGTGAGGAAGAAGATACACATCGGCGTTGATACGTTCATCAACCTGCTGCCGGACAGGTGGTACCGCCTGTCGGTAATCGCCGCGCCGGTCATAAGTCTCGTTTACACCGTTGCGCTTGCATGGCTGGGGATATTTTTTATTCGTTTCATGATTATGATCGGACAGGTTTCGCCTGACCTCGAATGGCCCATGTGGGTTGTGTTTCTTGTTGTCCCGCTCAGCGGAGCCATGATGACGATCAGGTTCGTCCAGCAGTTGGCGCAATATATGAAATGTCCGCCGAAGCGGACAGAACGCCCAATAATCGGCGAGTTACCGTCGATGACCAATTACTCCAAAAAGCCGGAAGAGAACTGATGGAAACAATCATAATCTTCGGAACGCTTTTGCTGCTTTTGATTACGGGCGTGCCCATCGCCGTATGTTTGGGACTGAGTTCGATGATCTACATATTCTTTTTTACGGAGATGCCCAGAATGGCGGTCGCCCAGAAAATCTTTACGGGGCTCGACTCATTCCCGTTAATGGCGATACCGTTTTTCGTGCTTGCCAGCAATTTTCTTTCAACGGGGCAAGTGGCGGCGCGGATGATCCGTTTCGCAAACTCGCTGGTAGGTTGGGTAAGGGGAGGACTCCCGATGGCGGGAATCCTTTCGTGCATCTTCTTCGCGGCCGCTTCCGGGTCGTCGCCCGCAACGGTGGTAGCCATCGGCTCCATAATGATACCGGCGCTGGTGCGAAACGGTTACGACATACGATTCGCCACTGGCGTCATGGCGTGTTCCGGCTCTTTGGGGATACTGATTCCCCCCAGCATCATAATGATTATCTACGGCGTATCCACCGGGCAATCCATCGGAAAACTTTTCATCGCCGGTATAGCGCCCGGCCTTTTACTCGGCTTAATGCTTATGGCGGTTACTTATTTCGTTGTCCGAACAAAGAAACTGGGAAACCCGCAGAAATTTTCGTGGAAGGAGTTTTTTGATTCCGGCAAAGACGCCGTTTGGGGACTTTTACTTGTTGTTATTGTTATCGGTGGAATTTACACGGGAATTTTTACGCCTACGGAGGCGGCGGCCGTATCCGCCGTTTACGCCTTCGTTATAGCGATTTTCGTTCATCGGGAAATGAAGTGGCGCGACGCGCCTGCCGTACTGCGCGAATCCGCCGGTATGACATCGATGCTGTTTTTCATCATCGCTAACGCCATGCTGTTCGCGTTCGTGCTTACGGCGGAAAATATTCCCCACAGGTTCGCGCAGTGGGTGATTGCCAACGATTTTTCGCCGTGGTCGTTTCTGCTGATGGTTAACGCCGTCCTCTGGTTCGCGGGCGATTTCATGGAGCCGAGTTCGGTTGTGCTGATACTTGCGCCAATCTTCCTGCCGCTTCTGGAACAGCTTAAAATAGACCCCATACATTTCGGTATAATCATGACCATGAACATGGAAGTGGGAATGATAACACCGCCCGTTGGGTTGAACCTCTACGTCGCGGCGGGAATATCGGGGCTGGGCCTTACCGCCGTGATGCGCGCCGCGCTTCCGTGGATGCTGGTAATGATCGCCGCGCTTTTTATTGTTACTTACGTCCCGTGGATATCGCTTTTCCTCGTAAACTTTTTGTATTGATATGACGAATAAAATGAGACCTGTAGAAAAACCATGTTCACGATAACGCTTTTTTGTCACCCTGAGTTAATCGAAGGGCGGCTTGTCGTGGTTCGTCCTTCGACCGTTCGACAAGCTCACGGCCTCAGGATGACAACTCACCATGACAAGCATTAGAAAATTGTTCAAAAAGCCTGTGCTATATTTCGTCGCCGATGCCGGTTTAATAGGGAAGCGGTCGATTTTAACCGTTGTCCGTCAGGCGGTTGCGGGCGGCGCGGGTATAATCCAGCTTCGCGCAAAAGATTTTTCTACGGGCGAGTTTTTAAAAAAGTCCAAAACGCTCCATGATTTTCTGATAAAAAAGGGAACGCCTTTCATCATCAACGACCGGGCGGACGTGGCGGTTGCGTGCGGCGCGGACGGCGTACATTTGGGTCAGGACGATCTTCCCATCGCGGACGCGAGGAAAATGCTGGGACGTAAAAAGATTATCGGCTTGTCGTGCCACACGGTTTCGCAGGCTAAAAAGGCGCAAAGCGAAGGCGCGGATTATATAGGCGTCGGCCAGGTTTTCTATACGATGACGAAGGGGATAACCCAGCATCTCATAGGCGTAAAAAAACTTGCCGCCATTGCGAAATCGGTTTCAATCCCGGTAATAGCCATCGGCGGCATAAAACCTGAAAACGCGGCGGACGTGATGAAAAGCGGATGCGCGGGCGTGGCGGTTGTAAGCGCCATCGCTGCCGCTAAAAATCCCCGGAGGGCCGCTGAACAATTTTTCTTCACATGCGGTTTGCCCCAAGTATAGACAGTCCGCATTAAACGCGGTTGACGGCATACGGCTAAAGATAAGGTTGTCCACCGCCGATAATGCTGTATAACTTACCTTGAAAATGCGTGCCATGAAAACGGTTAACAAGCGGCTTGTAAGCATTGTCATTCTTACGTGGAACCGTAAAAGCGATCTGCGGACCACGCTGTATAAAATACGTTCAGTCGATTACTCCCCAATCGAAACTGTCGTAGTGGATAATGCCTCGACCGACGCGACGGATAAAATGATCTCGGACGAGTTCCCGGAAGTTAAATACATCAGGCTGTCAAAAAACGGCGGGATCGCCGGTTATAACGTCGGGTTCAGGGTTGCGTGCGGCGAGTACGTAGTCGCGCTGGATTCCGATTCCTATCCGGCTGTGGACGCAATAACCAAAATGGTTGAATTATTTACAAAGTATCCCAAAGCGGGAGCCGTGGCCTTCGACGTTCGATGCGCGGGGAGCGGCGCGGAAAAAAGGAAGGCCGCCGATGAAGTAACCGGCGAAATTTTCGGCTACCACGGAGCCGGCGTCGGGTTCAGGAAAGAGGTTTTCCATACGGCGGGTTACTGGTACGAGCCGTTTTTTCTATACTGCAACGAAATGGATCACGCCATCAGGATGATTAAATCGGGCTACGGGATAATCCACTCGACTTGCGTGAAGGCTTTTCACAAAACTTCACCGGCGGCCAGGGCGTCCTCCGCCGCAGCGTACTACTATACGCGCAACATGCTGTGGCTTATCTGGAGGCACTACCCGCTGGGTGAGATGCTGTCCGCGACCGCTTATCTTGTCTATCTGGCGGTTGCCCAAAGTTTTTTACAACGAACAACCGTTTACCTGCGCGCGGTACGCGACGCATTCAGCAATGCAACAAAAACGCTGGCGGAGCGGGAACCAATAGAAAAATCTCTCATGAAAAATTTTCGGATACCTCTGCATCTGGTTTTTACAAGATGGGCATGAACGTCCTGGTGATAAGGTCCGCATCCATGGAGCGGTTTGACCGCATGATGGACAACCTGAGCTCTGAAGGAAACGCATCCGTGAACGTCCTTACTC
>BTTC01000035.1:0-11095 GCA_036244935.1 bacterium
GGCGCTTGGGGACTCCTCTATGATTTTCTGGTGCCGCCGCTGGATCGAGCAGTCCCTCTCGAAAAGCTGTATGACGTTTCCGCTGCGGTCGCCTAGCAGCTGTATCTCTATATGGCGAGGTTCGGGTATGTACCGCTCCATGTAAACCTCCCTGCTTCCGAAAGCAGCCGCCGCTTCCGCCTGAACCAGCTTAAGCGAATCATGCAGATCTTTTTCGTCGCTCACTATCCGCATTCCACGTCCGCCGCCGCCGAGGGACGCCTTTAAAATAATCGGATACCCTATGTCGGAGGCAACCTTGAACGCGTCGGTTTCCTTCGTCAGCGGGCCGTCGGAGCCCGGTATAACTGGCGCGCCCGCTTTTTTCGCGGTTTCACGCGCCTTGGATTTATCTCCCATAAGGCGGATGTTTTCAACGGACGGGCCGATAAACGTTATCTGGCACGACTGGCAGATTTCGGCGAATCCCGCATTTTCCGCAAGGAACCCGTACCCCGGATGGACGGCGTCGCAATCCGTCACTTCCGCAGCCGAAATGAGCGCCGGTATATCGAGATAGCTTTTGAGCGCCTCCGGCGGACCGATACATACCGACTGGTCGGCGAACCGTACCGGCAGGGAATCCGCATCCGCCTCGGAATGAGCCACAACGCATCGTATGCCCATTTCCTTGCACGCACGGATGATTCGAAGCGCAATCTCGCCCCTGTTTGCGATAAGGATTTTTTTAAACATTTATTTGGCGCATTGTTACCCCGGGTTTATAGAACGGCAGCATAAACATTTTTGTTAAATAAAATACTTTAAACCGAGGTGTCAATCTTGAAAAGCGTTTCGCCGTACTCGATGGGGGCGCCGTTTTCCGGTATAACCTGCACGATCTTCCCCGCAACGTCGGATTCTATCTCATTCATCAGCTTCATGGCTTCTATGATGCAAAGCGTCTGCCCTTTGCTTACCACTTCGCCTTCCTTTACGAAAGGTTCGCCCTCTTCCGCCGCCGCGCTGTAGAAGGTGCCTACCATAGGGCTTTTGATCGCGTGGAAAGCCTTTTCCTCATGTTCGGCATGTCCCGGTTTCGGCTGCGGATGCCGTGCCGGCGCGGGAGCGGGGTGCGGAGGTACGGGGACGTTTATAGCGGCGGATGGAATTCCTATTCCGCCCTTGGATATCCTTACCTTCCTGCCGTCTTCCTCTATTTCTATCTCGTTAATGCGGCTTTTTTCCACCAGACGGATAAGTTTTTTAAGTTCGTCGAGTTCCATTTTTATCACCTTATGGTCGGGTTAATATCGGTATGCGGGCGGATGAAATCATTTAACCCTTTCCATGTATTCACCGCTCCGGGTGTCCACCTTGACCCTATCCCCCACGTTAATGAATATCGGAACCTGTATCACCGCGCCGGTCTCCAGCGTGGCGGGTTTTGATCCGCCGCTTGCGGTGTCTCCCTTGAAGCCGGGTTCCGTTTCGGTTATTTCAAGTTCTGCAAAAAACGGCAGCCGGATGTCTATCAACTGCCCGTTGTGGTAAAGAATCTTTACCTCCATATTTTCCTTTATGAATTTTTTCTGATCGCCTAACTGGTCGGCATTCAAAAAAGTCTGTTCGTAAGTTGCGCTATCCATGAAGTGGTAGCCGGTCTCATCCTTGTAAAGATATTGCATCTCCTTTTCCTCGAAGTCCGGCTCCCTGATCGGATCGCCGTGCCGGAAGGTTTTTTCCAGCACCTGTCCGGTCTTCATATTTTTTATCTTGGCCCGAACGAAAGCCCGCTTGTTGCCGGGACTTACGTGCTGGAATTCGTTGACAACAAACAGCTCGCCGTCCAGATCGATCTTAAGCCCCATACGTATGGATTTTATATCTACCACCTATTCTCCTGTAATCAATATCTCAAATATCATAAAAATCGTAAAATCACAAAAACCACTTAATTCTACTCAATTTATGACGATTTTCTACAAAAATCGGCCTGTTTTCGCAAATTTTTAATTTCCAGGGAAACCGGCGGAAAGAGCAATCACAAGCGCATCGAGCTTCGGATTCGCCTCGCCCGAAGAAACTCGCTACCGCCAGTTTTGGACAGCTTGCCGAGTGGGGAGCGAGCAAGGCAAGCAAGCCTGCAAAAAAAAATTCAAAACAGGTTAAATCGTAATCCTCATGCCGTCGCGCGCGGCGATAACCGTTCCATCGAAAATCTTTTCCGCCCGCTGCTCCAGATCAGTCGTGTCGTTTTCCGGGCTGATATGCGTTAATACAAGAGTTTTCACTCCGGCTTTTTTCGCTATTTCAGCCGCTTGGGAGACGCTGGCGTGTCCTTCCCTGCGTGACCCGTCCGGCGTGGTGCACTCCATAAGAAGCGCGTCGCACCCCGAGGCAAGCTTTATAATGTTATCGCACAGCGCGGTATCGCCCGAATAGGCGATAGATTTCCCCTGCCCATCGTCAACGCGGTAGCCGACAGACGGCTCGCCGTGTTCCATCGGCATTGTCCTGATAGTTACCGTGTTAATTACGAATTCATCCTCACCGTGTTCCATGGAAACAATTTCGTAATCTTCGCTTAGTATCCATCTACCGAAGCAGTCTTTCAACTTGCTGAATTTTTCATCAAAACCTTTGGGGCCGTGGATCGTAAGTCCTCCGCGCCCGGACGACGGCAGACAGTTTTTCATCGTGAACAGGATAGCGGAAAGGTCGTTGACGTGGTCGATATGAAAATGCGTAATCAGGAAGTTTTCTATACCGGCAAGATCCACCCGCATTTTCATAAGCTGACGATAACTGCCCGGCCCCGCGTCCATGAGTATGTTTTTACCCATCAGCCGGACAAGGTATCCCGCGCAGCCTCTATCGACGGACGGGGCACACGTACCGGACCCCAGAATGACCAACTCCATAGCTATACACAGCGACATAAACAGTTGCGCATAACCACCTACCTTTCGACGGGTTCATGGTTCGACAGGCTCGCCATGACAAATTTGAGCGTCATCCTGAGCTATGAGCCTATCTTGAGCTTGTCGAAGGATGCGAAGCGAGAATACGCTGCCCCCGGAGTTCTTTGCCATGCCATGCCAAAAAAACTTACCGCCAGCTTTCTTACTGCTTTCCCGCCTGCTCCCTGTCGTTCAAGGCTTCCTTGTGGCTCAGGCGTATCTTCCTTGTGCGGGGATCTATGTCGATTACCTTCACCCATATCTCTTCGCCCTCGGAGATGACGTCCGAAACCCTCTCTATCCTGCGGTTCGCAATATGCGATATATGAACAAGCCCTTCCGTGCCCGATTTGATTTCCACAAACGCCCCGAAATCCACAATGCGGACAACCCTGCCCTGGAAGGTATCTCCGATGTTTACCGGTCTGACGATGCCTTCTATCATCTTCCTGGCCGCTTCGGCATGAGAAAGGTCGGCTGCGTAGATTCTCACGAGGCCGTCGTCTTCCAGGTCTACCTGCGCTTCGGTCGTTTCGGTTATGTTCCGTATGTTCTTGCCGCCCGGCCCTATGATCTGGCCGATCATATCCGGCGGTATCTTCATGGTTATCATCCTCGGCGCGTACTGCGATATATCTTCCCTGGGAGCCGGTACCGCCTTTTGCATTTCGTCCAGTATGTGCAGCCGCGCCGAGCGCGCCTGTTCCAGCGCCTTTTCCAGAAGCTCGAGGGATATGCCGTCTATCTTGATATCCATCTGTATGGCTGTAATGCCTTCCCTGCTGCCGGCCACCTTGAAATCCATATCGCCGAGGGCGTCCTCCATACCGAGGATGTCCGTAAGTATTGCCGTCCTGCCGTCTTCGTCAATGAGTCCCATTGCAACGCCTGCCACCGACGCCCTGATTTTCACCCCGGCATCCAGCAGCGACAGGGTTCCACCGCAAACGGAGGCCATGGATGACGAACCGTTCGACTCCAGTATTTCGGAAACTATCCTTACCGTGTAGGGAAATTCTTCGTGATCGGGCAGCGCAAACTTCACCGCCCTTTCCGCAAGCGCGCCGTGGCCGATTTCCCTGCGGCCCGGCCCGCCGGTAAACTTCACCTCGCCCACCGAAAACGGCGGGAAGTTGTAATGCAGCATGAACGTCCTTGATCTTTTACCCTCGATGTTATCCAGCGTCTGCTCGTCAAGGCCGGTGCCCAGCGTGGTGACCACGAGAGCCTGCGTTTCGCCCCTTGTGAACAATACCGAACCATGCGCGCGCGGCAGTATGCCCGTTCGGATAGTAATGGGTCTTACATCCTCAAGACCGCGGCCGTCCACGCGTTTGCCTTCATCCAGAATCATTTTACGCACGATCTGTTTTTGCACGTCCCCGAACGCGCCCTTGATGGATGCTGAAAACTCATCCCGGTTTTCTTCGCCGGTAAGGGATTCAATAACCCGCTTTTTGAGTTTTGAAACTTCCAGGCTTTTATCCATTTTCCCCGGTACGCATACGGCGGTTTTTATTTCACCGCTGTAGGTTGCGCGTATCTTTTCGTGCCATTCGGTATCTCCTTCAGGAGCCGCAAACGACATTTTGGGTTTATTGACCTTTGAAGCCAGTTCCTGCTGAATCCGGCATATTTTCTTTATCGACTCATGCGCAAAGCCAAGCGCCTCCACGATCTGGTGTTCCGGTATCTCCCGCGCTCCTCCCTCAACCATCATTATGGATTCCGCAGAACCGACCACAACCATGTCAATTATGGAATCCTCCCGCTGCGACAGAGTGGGGTTTACAACAAGGCTGCCGTCAATATGCCCCACGCGAACCGCCGCTATAGGTCCGTTAAAAGGTACATCTGAAACCATCAAAGCGGCGGATGCCGCCGTAACGGCAAGGACGTCGGTGTCGTTTTCAGCATCGTGGGAAACGGCGTACAGCAAAACCTGAGTTTCGTTGGCAAAACCTTTTGGGAAAAGCGGCCGTATGGGCCTGTCCGTCAGTCGGCAGACAAGAGTCTCCTTTTCCGTAGGCCTGCCTTCGCGCTTGAAAAAACCGCCGGGGATTTTACCCGCGGCATAAAATTTCTCTCTGTAATCCACCGTCAAGGGGAAGAAATCTATACCTTCCCTTACCTTGCTATCCGCAGTGGCGGCTCCAAGCACCGCCGATTCGACAAACTGGACGAAAACAGAACCACCTGCCTGTTTTGCCATTTCGCCGGTCTCAATTGAGAACTTACCGTGACCGATTTCAACTTCTACCCGAGTAGCCATATTCATTGTCTCCTTAAACATTCATGCAACCTGTTGAATTGATCTATTCACTAGCCGAATGGTCAATCAGATGAATACTACGATCCAACGGGTTGGGTGGGGTCCGCCCTTACTTAAAGAAAGGCTATTTACGAATTCCAAGCGCCTTTATAACGGTTTTGTAACGATCAAATTCTTCCCTTTTAAGATAATCCAGAAGTTTGCGGCGTCGGCTGACTATCGCAATCAGACTGCGCCGGGAATGATTGTCCTTTTTGTGTACCTTGAAATGTCCCGAAAGATACCCGATCCTGCTGGTCAAAAGCGCAATCTGGACTTCCGACGAACCTGTATCGTTGTCACTCTTTTTAAAACTTTCGGCAACTTCGATTTTTTTCTCTTTTGTCAGTGTCATGCTTTTCCTTCTTTAAAAGACTTTGTTCCCCAATATATTGAAGCCTGCTTTTTATCACACTCTTTACTGTCTTGTAAAGAAAAGATTCGTTCCGAATCTGCCGATACCAGTCGAACCTGATTTTCCCTGCAGGTTCGCTCGCTCTACCCTCGGCAAGCTGCGGTAAAACCAGCTTACCGATCATGTTGTTTGATTTTTTTCTCCACGTCCTCTACGGCAGACGGCTTTTTCTGTTCGGGCGGCTTGGGGGAGGCTTTAAGGCCGCACGCGCTGAAGGAAAACAAAAAAACTGAAAGCAAGGCGCGTAATAGGTAATTACACTTTCTTATTCTATGAAACATGACAAGGTTGCAACATATTAGAACCTCACTTAAGTTCTCTTTTAATCCGTTTTATCTGTGCAAGGATGGCGCTTTTAGACGTTGAGCCGACGCCCTTTTTACGATCCGTCGATAACGCGGGATCGCAATAGCTTAAAAATTTTTTATCGAAAAGCCCGGAGCGCTTTTTAAGCTGCCCAAGCGTAAGATCGGAAAACGTTATGGATAATTCCTCGCATTCGCGCACCAGGGAGCCGACGATACCGTGCGCTTCGCGGAAAGGCAGCCCCTTCTGGACAAGGTAATCGGCAAGGTCTACCGCCGTGATAAAATTTTCGCCGATCCGCTTTTTAAGCACGGACTTGTTGAACTTGATCTTTTTGACAAGCTCCACGGCCATCGGCAGCGCAGCAAGCGCCTGGTCCGCGCTGTCGAAAAGCGGCGGCTTGTCCTCCTGAAGGTCTTTGTTATATGCAAGCGGCAGCCCCTTGACGATCATCAGCAGGTTAAACAGGTTGCCGGTCACCCGCCCCGTTTTCCCCCTGAAAAGTTCCGGCAGGTCGGGGTTTTTTTTCTGCGGCATTATGCTGGAACCGGTGCAGAGTTCGTCGGGCAGGATCAGGGCGCCCCATTCCGCCGATGAAAATATTACGACCTCCTCCGAAAAACGCGAGAGGTGCGAAAAAAACATCGAGACCGCGTAGCAAAAATCCAGCGCAAAATCGCGGTCGGAAACCGCATCCAGCGAGTTTTGCGTTATCCCGTCGAACCCCAGCAGGCCGGCGAGATATTTTCTGTCTATATCGAAATTCGTACCGGCGAGCGCGCCGGAACCAAGCGGAAGCACGTTGGTGCGCTTTAGAGTTTCTCTGAACCGTTCAGCGTCGCGGGCGAACATCTCGCGGTAAGCCAAAAACCAGTGAGCGATCCGTATCGGCTGAGCCGGCTGCAGGTGCGTGCAGCCCGGCATGAAAGCATCAATATTTTTTTCGGCATTTTGTACGAACGCCTTTTGGAGGTTTTCTAAAAGTTTCAAAATATCATTTATCGCCTCGCGCGCGTAAAGCCTTGCGTCCGTGGCAACCTGATCGTTGCGGCTTCTGCCGGTGTGGAGTTTGCCCGCAAGCGCGCCGATTTTCTCGCTAAGCCTCCGCTCTATGTTCATGTGGATGTCCTCGTCCTCGATGCGTAATTTCAGTCTGCCCTTTTCGAACTCGGTTTTAATACCGTTAAGCGCTCCCAGCAATCTATCAAGCTCGCTTTTCTTCAACAATTTGGCCTTGTGAAGAGCCTTCGCGTAAGCTGCGTTTTGAAACAGGTCGAAGGGCGCCAGCCGTTTATCGAAATTTATGGACGCGGAATACTCCATGAATTTCTTCGACTGACTTTTTCTGAAGCGTCCGCCCCACGTTCTTTGTTTCAACGTCCATCCCCCGAAAGTTGGTTCTTCATATTTTACCCCGTGATTACGTTTTGGCCGGTACAGTCTATCACAGCAGCTCCGCCACGCCGCACGCCGCCACGCCTCACCAGTTAAACATCAGATGTATAATATAAAGCAATGGATAGGCATGTATTGCTAAAAGATACCTCTTCCATCTTACGTAATCACGGGGTGCGGCGGAGAGCAGCATGAAAAAAAAAACATCCGTTCATAATGCGGTAAAATCTTTTTACTGCGCCTGTTTCCCATCATTCGGAGAAGACGCCGAACCATGAAATTGAAGGGCTTGGAAGACAATCGCCTTGTACAAGTAATCGTTTCGATTGTTCTTGTGACGGCGGCCTACCTTGTAATGGTCTGGTTCTTCACGAGGTTTAGCGATGAAGAC
The DNA here is from genome assembly GCA_036244935.1 of bacterium. GTDB lineage: Bacteria > Nitrospinota_A > UBA7883 > JACRGQ01 > JACRGQ01 > BTTC01. The sequence continues at coordinate 7,761 of BTTC01000035.1, forward strand.
AGGATAAGGAGCGTCCTGGGCCAAAAAATGATGGACAATACCATGAGGGCACAGGTGATTCGGGAAATGAGAGGCGCCGTTTTGCCGCCGGGAATCGATCCGCAAAAACTCCCCGATCCGAAAAGCAAGGGAGCCGCGCTTACAGCCCGCTACTGCGGTCAGTGCCACAACCTCACCAGCCCCGCGATGCACAGCGCCGTAAAATGGCCCGAAATCACAAAGCGGATGTTTGCGAGAATGTACACGATGTCGCGCATGGTCAAACACAATATGACGGCGGCGATGAAAGTGAAATCACCATCCTTGAGTGAGCAGGGTATGATACTTTCCTATCTGAGGAAACATTCCCTGAAAACGCTCAGTTACGACAAGATACCGTCGCCAAATTCGGAAGAGTCTCATCTTTACAGGGAAGTATGCGCCAAGTGCCACGAACTGCCGGACATAAACCAGCACACGGCGGCGGAATGGCCGGAGGTAATAAAACGGATGCGCGCCAATATGCGTGAGATGGGAAAGCGGATTATCACCGATAACGAAACGCAAGTCATCAGGGAATACCTCATATACAACACCGGGCTTTGAAGTTTTGTACAACAACCGGTTTTATACATTAATGGCACGTAACGTTTAGCTCGTCGTGGTTCGACCATTCGGCAAGCTAAGGGTAACAACCATTGTCATGGTGAGCTTGTCGAACCATCCTTCGATAAACTCAGGATGACAGGTGGTGTTATGGTGAACTGTTTGCCGTGAGTTTATCGAGGGGTATTAAAGACCGCTGAAGTCGGGGCCGCTGCCGTGCAGGGCCGGGTTTACCCGCAGGTTGTCGCCCCAGCATACGATCTCGCAGGTGCGGCACTGAACGCAGTTTTCCATGTTCATGGCGTGAAACCGCACGCCGTCCTTTTCGTTTACCTCGTGTACTTCCGCCGTGCAGTCGCCAATGCACGGAACGTCGTTACCGAACTGTCCGTATTTTTCCAGACAGCGTTTGCAGGTTTCCATGTCGAACTCATCTATGTGACTGTTATCTTCGTGGTAATGCGTGTGCGCGTAAAAGACTATGTCCGCGGTGGAATAGATCGTGTTTTTATCATAGCCTTCCGGTTCGGAGCGGCCGTTTGTTTTAAACTCCGCGACGTTGCGCGTCCGGTCATCTGCCCACGCAACTTTTCCGATGTCGGTTTTACCGTTCATCAGTTTATTGTAAGCAAGCGCTTCGCCCAGAGCCGACGGCGAGCCAAGCGCGGTCATCAAACCGGCGAGATAGGGGTTTGATCCATCCATCTTCTCGATAAACGACGGCAGGTTCTCCTTGAAAAGTTTATTATGCTTATTAAAGCTGTAACGATAGTATCTGGATTCGTAAAGCTCTTTGCCGACCCAGCCGTCCATTAGCCTTCTCTTGAACGGCTGCAGCGCGTCGGCGGAGCAATCGTTTTTTTGCAGCGCGTCGAAGATTACATCCGACGCCGTGATAGCGCTTTCCACCGCGTTGTCTATTCCTGAAAAACCTCTAAGGTCCAAAACCGACAGCGCGTCGCCGATTATTACCGCGCCGCCAACCGCAAACTCCCTGGGCATGGCGTAGTATCCCCCTTCCGGTATAAGCGAGGCGCCGTAATTTACGATTTTTCCACCCTTAAGCAGACCCTGCACCCATGGATGTTTTTTAAACTCCTGAAGTATCTGCGGAGGCCGCAAGTTGGGATTTTTTGCGTCGAGGCCGGCCACCATTCCGATTGCAAGCCGGTTGTTTTTGAGTCCGTAAACAAAACCGCCGCCGAACGTGCCATCCAGAAGCGGGTAGCCTATCGTATGCCATACCTTTCCAGAGCAATCCTTTTTTACTTCCCAGATTTCTTTAACCCCCACCGCCCACGTCTGGATGTTTTCCGCAAGGTTGTATTTTTTAACAAGGTCGCGCGACAAAAAGCCCTTGTCACCGAAAACCGTTACCTTCGCATAACAGTTGTCGCGCTCAGGATTGCCGGTATCATCCACCCTTACCCCCGCAACGCGGTCGTTTTCATACACGATCTCGTTTGCCGGAAAGCCGGGATAGAGATCGACGGTTACCGTGGTATTGTCTTTCACCTTTTCCAGAAGTTTTTCGGCCATCCATTTTGCAACCAGACTAAGCGTAAGGATGAGGTATCCTTCCTTTTTCATTTCGGGCGGAGTGAAAACAGATGGGACGTCCCACGTCTTTTTGCGGCCCATCAGCGTAAGATGACTTTCGCGGCAGACTCCTTCGACGGGAAAGCCGTTTTTTTCGTAATCGGGGAAAAGTTTTTTGATCGAACGGGGGTTTGCCACGGCGCCGCTTAGAACGTGCGCGCCGAAATCTTTTCCCTTTTCGAGTACGGCGATCCGTAAAGCCGTGTTTTTTTCAAGCGCCATATCGACAAGCCTGTGCGCGCCGGAAAGAGACGCGATGCCGCCGCCTACAAAAAGCGCGTCGTATTCAATCTTCTTCAATTTTCTATACTCCCGTTTTGGCGCCCCGGTTGTTGACCATTTCCCCGAACGCCTTTTTAAGCATCGGCGCAACTTCGTAAAGGTCCCCAACCAACCCGTAATGCGCGAACTTGAATATAGGCGCGTCCGGGTCCTTGTTTACGGCTATGATCGTTTTAGACTGGCTCATGCCGACGCGGTGCTGGATTGCGCCGGATACGCCAAGCGCAATATAAAGATCGGGCCTTACCGTCTTGCCGGTCTGCCCAACCTGGTGAGCGTAAGGTATCCAGCCCCTGTCTACCGCGCGTCTGCTGGAGCCGACGACGGAATCCTTGAAAACCGACGCCAGGTCGCGCACAACGTCAAAACCTTCCTGACTGCCCAATCCGTATCCGCCGGTTACTATCACTTTCGCCTCGGTAAGGTTGACCGTTTGCGACAAATCGCGCACCGTCGCGGTGACCTTCAGCCTTGTATCGGACGGCTCGAATAATACGCCTACTTTATGCACCTCGCCGCTTCTCGATGCGTCTTCCTTCAGACTTTGCATAACGCCGACGCGCGCCGTAGCCATTTGAGGTTTTTTCCAGGGGCCGAGGATGCGCGCCTTCAGGCTCTCGCCGAAGCTGGGCCGTATGGCGTAGAGTATGCTGTTGAACGTTCCCGTTTTGGCCGGATCCGCCCTTCCTTTATGAGTGTAATCGCCTATGTCGAGTTCCGTGCAGTCCGCCGTCAGGCCCGTTTCCAGATATGCGGCGATACGCGGCGCAAGATCGCGCCCTATGGTGGTCGCGCCCATCAGGATTATCGGCGGGGGCGTTTCCATATGTTTAAGAATCGCTATAACGCCGCGCCTGTACGTGAGGGTG
>BTTC01000036.1:0-10939 GCA_036244935.1 bacterium
TGCCGCAAAACGTACTCCAGCTTCTTGGATAATTCGGATGGAATTGGCTAGCCGGTTTCAGATAGGAGGTATCGACCGTGATACACGGGGTATCGGATAGAGTCAGCAAGATGGTGCAAAGCATCGTATCGGCTCAAGGCACGGCCGTGCGTGGAAACCGCACGGCTGCGGCTGGCGCGGGTACGGCGAAACCGGCGGTGCAGTCGTCGTCCCAGTCTGTTAGTGTTGATCCGGCTGCGCTGGAAGCGGCGGTAAACAGCATAAACAAGGAGGCGGGAAATATGAACGTGCGTTTAAGTCTTTCCATAGATAAGGATCTTAACCGCGTTCTGATACGCTTTACAGACCCTGAATCGGGAGATGTCATCAGGCAGATACCGCCCGAGGCCGTTCTTTCAATGCTGAAGAGACTTAATGAACTCAAGGGCGCAATGTTCGACTCGCAGGGCTGATTGCTGCCCTGAGTTTATCGAAGGGTCGAACCGGGTCGATTCGTCAGCTTAACCTTACATTACGCATGCACATCGTATTCATGGTAAAGCAATATGCTTTAATACAGAAACATTGCGTCACCGTAGGAATAAAAACGGTACCCGCGTTCCACCGCCTCACGGTACGCGTTAAGAACGGTTTCGCGTCCGGCGAAGGCGCAAACCAGCAAAAGCAGGGAAGAGAGCGGTAGGTGAAAGTTAGTCACAAGCGCGTCTACCATACGGAACCTGAAGCCGGGGTAGATGAACAGATCGGTATTCCCCTCAAAGCCAGAGCCAAGCATGGCCGCGTTTTCAAGGGCGCGGGTAGTGGTTGTGCCCACGGCCACGACGCGGCCCCCCGTGGATTTAATTTTCATCAACGCTTCATACACGTTTTGCGGAACTTCGGTGCGTTCGGCGCCGAGCCGGTAGCTGGCAAAATTTCCCGGCGTCATGTTTCTAAAGGTTCCGGGCCCGACGTGCAGGCATATCTTATAAATTTTTATTCCCGCCGATTCCAGTTCTTCAAGAAGCTCCGGCGTGAAGTGCAGTCCCGCCGTCGGCGCGGCGCACGATCCTTCATGCCTTGCATAAACGGTCTGATAGCGTTCCCTGTCGATCCGTTCGTCCTCCCTTTTGATGTACGGCGGAAGCGGTATGCGGCCGTGCCGCTCCATCCACGATTTCAGGTCGTCCCGTTTCAGGTTGAACCGGATAACGCCCATGTCTCCGTCGCGGTGGACGAACTCCCCCTGCAAAGAGGCGCCGAAATCAACAACCTGTCCCGTTTTGAGTTTTTTTAACCCGCGAACGAGCGACTTCGCCTCGCCATCCGCAGATGTTTCGACTACGAGGAATTCGACCGTGCCGCCCGTTTGAGTTTTACCCAAAAGGCGAGCCGGAACGACTTTAGTATCGTTTATCACCAGCGCGTCGCCGGGCGCAAGGAGCGTAGAAAACTGCCCGAATTTCAGGTGGCCTTTTTTCCCGGTGTTTTTGTCAAGCGTCAAAAGGCGCGAGCCGTCACGGTTTTCGCATGGGTATAACGCTATCCTGTCTTTCGGCAGGTGGTAGCGGTAATCGGAGATGCTGCGCGAGACCTCTGGAAAACTCATGGAATCATTGCCGTTAAGGTTAATCCTTCCCTATGAAAAGGGTTTTGTACTGCTAACGCTTGTCATGGCGGCCCTTCGATCCTTCGGCAAGCTCACGGCAAACAGCTCATATGTTCCACGGCAGTGGTCATACAGGATTATCCACGGAAAACATGCTCCACGGATAATCGAAGAAAAGCTGCATTTCACCGCCCTCGCCGCCCACGGCGTAATCCAGCCGTATTGTAACGCCGGAAAAAAGCACCCTGAAACCAACGCCGTAAGAAGAGCGCATTTTATTTTGCAGATCGCCCTGGCTGTCCGCCACGCTGCCTATCCCTCCGAAAAAGGCAAGCTGAAGGTTGGTCCGCGTACCCTTGAAGAAAAAGAAGTCTATGAGCTTTCTTTCTTCCGTAAGGTTCCATCTGAATTCGGTTCCATAAAATATGGAATGACCAGCGTAGTAGCGGCCGTTGGAATAGGATCGCAGCCTTTGCGTCCCGCCCAGGGCGGTGGCCCTTCCGTACCTGTTGGATGCTACCCATTCGTCCAGGTACTGATTTTCCACCGCTTCGCATTCTCCTCTTGCGGTGGGGTCGGGGATGGAACCGCACTGCAGTCCCAGTTCGCTGCGAAGCTCGTCACGGTCCGTTGTGCCGGCGGACTGCCTTACCGGATCGGAGAAAAAGATATTGAACGCCCAGGTGTTGTGCCTGCCGACTGGAACGTAAGCGGTAAGGTTGTAATCGTAAACGTTAAAACTGCTGTTGCCGCCTGCGGTATCGAGGATGCCTGCCCTCACAAGCTCCATGCGTATCCCTTTTCGCGGGTCCTGAATGTCGTCGGTCATATCCAGCGTAAATCCAAGATTGAGTACATTGAAGGTGCGCCAGTTTTTATCGACGTTTGAAAATTCGTTGCCGTTTTTATCGAGAACCCGGTTGAGCTTTTCAACTCCGTGACCATACCTGGTGTAAACCTCGAACATTCTGTCGCGGAACGAAAGCGTCAGCTGGCCCACAAACACCTGTCCCTCCGCCTCCGGGAGTATGTAATCGTCTTTGCTGGAGTCGATACCACGGCTGTACTGCATCGGCGCAACCTTGAATAAATAATAGCCGCTGTACAAAATCAGCCGTTCCGGTATCAGGTGAACGTCCAGTACCGCAAGTCCCGTCGCTCTGAAATCCCCGTCGACGTGAAAACCGGTCACGTCCACGTTGGTTTCTTTTATGTTGGTTACCGTTACCCCGCCGCCCGCTGCCGTGCCGAGCCCGGGTATTCTTCCGGCAATCGGATAGACGAAGTAAGAGAAATCTTTTGGGAACTGTTCCCTGCGGCGTTCTATGTTCAGCAGGTTGGTTGAATCCGCCTCTCCCTGTGAAGAGGCGTCGTGAACCGGCGCGGCGATTGCCAAAAGCGCAAGCATAGTAAAAACTTTATTTATCAACTCCCCATCCCCGGTATTTTATACGGCGTATAACGGCAAAGCTTACCTGTAACTTAAGCGTTGCCCCCCAGCATTACATAAAGCCGGTAGGCGATAACGGAACTCCCCACTGCCCAGCAATACCATGCGAAATACTCCAGTTTTCCTTTTTTGACAAGTTTGATAAGCCACAAAAGCGCCGCCGCGCCCACGCCGAAAGCGACGGCCATTCCGACGACGAAAACCGGTATCTCGTCCAGAGTCACCGTTGCGGACCTCGATTTCAGCAGCGTGGCGCCCGCTATGGCCGGTATGGATAGAAGAAATGAATATTTTGCCGCACTCTCCCGCTTGACGCCCAGTAAAAGCGCAATCGCGATTGTAGCTCCCGAACGTGAGATACCCGGAGTTATCGCCATCGCCTGCGCGAAGCCGATTAACAGGGCGTCTTTTACGCTTATCGCCGCGTCGGTTTTAACGCCGGTCCCCGCTTTACGTGAAGAAAAAAGCAGTACGCCCGTTATCAATAAAAAGAAGCCTACTGAAAAGGTGGACGCGAAAAGTTCTTCAAAAAGATTTTCGAACAATATTCCGATTACGCCGGCAGGAACGCTGCCGGCGATAATCATGAGCAAAAACCACGCGCCGGGAAGTTCGTTTAGATTTTTACCTCTTGCGGCTACGGCCATGATACTCTGCCTTACGATCGTCCAAATGTCCTTGCGGTAAACAAGCACAATCGCCGCCAGCGTTCCAACGTGCAACAGCACGTCAAAAAAGACCATGGGATCCGTCAGTCCCAAAAACGCCTGCATAAGCACAAGATGGCCGGAACTGCTTACCGGTAGAAACTCCGTAAGCCCCTGCATGATGCCCAATACGGCTGATTCAGCGAATGTCATGTTAACCTCCTGCGTTTTTCGTTTTGCCCTGCCTGTTTTGTTCGTGAATAAAGCGGGCCGAACGATTCAGTATAATTTCCGCCGCCCGTTTTGCGGCGCCCTTCTCACCCAGCTTTGCGCGAACTTCATTCATCGCCGCGCGCGCCCGCTCCATCGCTGTCGGACTATCCAGAATTTCCAGGGCGGCCTTCGCCACCCGCAGCGGCGTGAAGTCGTACTGAAAAAACTCGCGCGCAATTTCCCTTCCCGCGATGATGTTCGGCAGCCCGGCATATTTTACATTAACCAGCGGTTTGGCGAGCCAGTACGAAAAAAAAGAGGCATTGTATACGATCACCATGGGCGTTCCGGCAATCGCCCCCTCCAGGGTGGAGGTGCCCGATTTCGTTATCAAAAGGTCGCAAGCCGTCATCAGCCGGTGCGATCCGCCCTTTATCACTTTCATGTAACTCCTGCCCCTTATGACTTCAGCGATTTGCTGCGTTTCTATATGAGGCGCTGCCGGTATCACGAACCCGGCGTCGGGTTTTTCCCTGTTTATGATGTCCGCCGTTTTCACAAGCCGTTCGAGTATGGCGTTAACCTCACCTGCGCGGCTTCCGGGTAAAAGGCCGATCAGGGTTTTTTGGCCGGTAGTCAGAAAATCATTTTTAAGTTTTTCGCGGTCCTGGGGAATCTCCATTTCGTCCAGCATGGGATGCCCAATGAAGCGGGCGTTCGCGCCTCGTTCTTTGTAGAAGTCCTCCTCGAAAGGCAGCGCAACCAGCATGGTGTCCACCCACTTTCTGACCGAACGGATTCTGTATTGCCTCCATGCCCAGAATTGCGGGCAAACGTAGTAAAAAACCGGCACCCCGGACTCGTAAGCTGCCCGGGCGACGCGCAGGTTAAAGTCGGGATAATCGATAAGGACTACGGCGTCGCACCGTTTTTCCCTCACCAGTTTTCTGATTTCATTCAACGCGGTGATGAAAAGCGAAAAGTTTTTCAGCAGCGAAACAACGCCGATGGATTCCATTTCGCGGCAATGGCGGATTACCTTAAGACCTTCGGCTGCCATGCGGTCGCCGCCGATACCGCAAAATTCAGCGCCGGGTTTTTGCGTTTTGATTTCCCGCATCAGGCGGGCGCCGTATATTTCGCCGGATTCCTCACCGGCCACGATTAAAAAGCGCATAATTCGCTTTGGATGATTATCGATATAAGGGAGGGATCATACGGCAATTTCAAGCTCGATCTTATCGTATTTCACGGAGGGGATCGTTTCACCTCTTCCCGATTTTGATTTTCGCAGATCGACAAGCCCGACGGCTTCAAGGTATTCAAGGTCTTTCATTACATTTTTAATGTCCCTGCCCAGAAGCTTGGCCAGAGCATAAACGGAAGAAGGCTTCTTTCGTTTAATAGTCCGTACAAGCTCCATCCTTTTTTCCGTGAGAACCTTCCGCATTGTAGTAAGGTCTTCAAAGAAAACTCCGGTTTCCCTTGTTGCTTTCTTTCCTTTGGCCATCCGTTTCATGAATTCTTCGGCTTCCGCCATGAATTCCCATGTGGGTTTAATCCCGATTTTGATTTTCTTCACTTTCATTATTTTTCTCCCTTGATGGATTTCTTTACTTTCCCGATATCTTTTTGGAAATCCGCAAATAATTTAACTACCTTGAAAAATACAAGAGGTTTCCTTTTCTTGATACGCTGAAATCGGCTCAGGCTACCATTGTATAGTTGCGCCCGCGCGTAAAATGTTTATTTTGCTTTTATCGTATCCTCTTTTTACAGCTTCCGCTTCAAGCCGGATGGGAGGTTCATCGTACGGTTCGTATGTAAGGTCGAAGCCGCCCCAGTGCAGAGCCACGAATTTTCTGCCGCCAACGTCATCAAAAAGGTCAAGCGCCTCTTCTGGATTAAGGTGGTGGCGTTTCATCATCCACTGCGGGTCGTAGGATCCGATTGGCAGGGCCGCGAGGTCGATTGATCCGAATTTTTTGCCGATATCCTTCAACCCCGCGAAATAGCCGGTATCTCCGGCGTAGTAGAATTTCCTGGCGCCGCTGACCACCCATCCGCACCAGTGGGAGCGGTTCCTGTCCCGTAAAGTTCTGGCGCTGAAATGCCGGGCGGGGACGGATGTAACCTTAAGACCGCCGATACGGTAATCGGACCACCACGGTAACTCTTTTGCCGTGTCGATTCCCTGCTTCACGAACCACGGTGAAAGCCCCTCCGGGACGAAAAAAACGGGTTTATACCTCTCGTAAATTCTTTTTACGGATTTAAGGTCCAGATGGTCGTAATGGTTGTGGGAAATCAGCACAAAACTTATCTTCGGAAGGGCGTCAATATCCATTCCCGGCGGACAGTATCGGCGTGGACCGAAAAACGAAAAAGGAGAAGCCATCTCGGAAAACATCGGGTCGGTTAAATAATAAATGCTGCCCTGCCGTACAAGCAGCGTCGAGTGGCCGATCCACGTCGCCTGGTTGCTGTTCGGGTTTTGATCCAGCCAGCTCTTTTGTTTTGCAAAACCTTCCGGCCACGAAAGGATTTTGCAGGTTTTGTTACGCGTGGTAAAACCCCTGTAAATTCGCCCCAGTAAAAATAAAATCAGCCTGCGATACTCCGGTTTGTCGATAACGGGATCGAGGTTTTTAAAAATTCTAACAGGCGGATTTTTTTTCGACATTTTTATATATTGAGACCTACGAAAAACTATTCTCGCTACGTTGTTTGTAAAGATTGTCGTGTTGTTTATGGCGATTGCTGTTCACACCCCCCCCACTTCGATTTACAAAGAGGGGACGAAGGGGTGGTGTCCCTGATTCAACGTCCAAGTAATACACAAGAATCATTCTATGGGATTTGCCACTATCGGCAAAACCTGATAGGCTCACAATTAACGAAAGAACCTTTTTAAAGGGGGTCCCGCGAGGCCCACAAGAGGAGAAGAATTTTTGGAAGAGTTGACCGATACCCGCGGCTGGACGAAACCGTGAACAGTTCAACGGAGCGGGTTATTTTAAGCGCGGACGACATGAGCCGCGCAGTCGTGCGTATCGCCCACGAAATCACCGAGAAAAATCCTGAAACCGCCGATCTGGTCATAATCGGCATAGTAACGCGCGGTGTGACGCTTGGCCGTAGAATATCCCATGAAATAAAAAAGATAACGGACACTGATGTCGTGGTAGGCAAGCTGGACGTAACTTTTTACAGGGATGACATAAACAGCAAAGGCCCCAACCTCAATGCCGCGCAAACGGACATCCCGTTAAAATTTTCCGGCAAGACAATAGTTTTGGTGGACGACGTTTTGTTTACCGGAAGGTCTATACGCGCGGCCATCGACGCTCTTATCGACCACGGGCGGCCCGCCCGGATACAGCTGGCCGTCCTGCTGGACCGCGGCCACAGGGAACTCCCGATAAGACCGGACTACGTGGGGAAAAACATACCCACCACCAGGTCTGAAAGGGTGCGGGTGATGGTGACCGAGATAGACGGCGTGGATAAGGTTCTTCTAACCGAAACGGTCGATGGCTGAAGATATTTTCCGGTTCACGGGACGCCACCTTATACGCATAAACGACCTGACCATGGAAGAGATAAAGGGTCTTGTCAACACCGCCTTGAGGTTCCGTGAGGTATCGGACCGCAGGATAAAAAAGGTGCCTACTCTGCGCGGCAAGACGGTAGTGAACCTCTTCTTTGAACCGAGCATACGAACGCGCGCATCCTTCGAGATAGCCGGCAAGCGGCTTTCCGCCGACTTTATTAACATCTCGGCGAAAAAATTCGGAAGCTCCAAGGGCGAGACGCTCAAGGACACCATATTAAACATCTCCGCCATGAACCCAGACGCGCTTGTCATACGCCACTCCTCGCCGGGAGCGGCGCTTTACGCATCGAAGATCGCCGCGTGCCCCGTAATCAACGCGGGCGACGGGGCACACTCGCACCCCACGCAGGCGCTTTTGGACATTATGACCATAGCCGAGCGCAAGAAATCGTTTGAAGGGCTAAGCGTAGCGATAATCGGAGACATCCTTCATTCGCGCGTTGCGCGTTCAAACATCCGCGCGCTTGGTAAACTCAAAGCCGATATAACGCTTTGCGCCCCCCCTACGCTGATGCCGTATGGAGCCGATACCTTCGGCGTAAAAATAACCAGCAATATCGAAGAGGCGGTAAAAGACGCCGATGTGATAATGATGCTCCGGCTTCAGAGGGAGCGCATGGCGCAGGCGCTTTTCCCGTCGCTGCGCGAATATTCCACGCATTTCGGCCTTAGCACGAAATTGGTCAAAATGGCCAGGCCGGACGTAATCATAATGCATCCCGGCCCGATAAACCGGGGGGTGGAGATAGCCGCCGACGTTGCCGACGGCCCGTATTCCGTCATACTTTATCAGGTCAACCACGGCGTGGCTATGCGTATGGCGATTCTTTATCTGCTGTGCGGGGGGGTGGAAGATTGAATATCCTCATTAAAAACGGCAGGGTGATAGATCCGTCATCCGGGCTGGATTCCGTCAAAGACGTGCTGGTGGAAAACGGCGTAATAGCGGACGTGTCGGGGAAGATCAAACCGGGGAAAGCGCGCGTTATCGACGCTGCCGGGCTGGTGGTATCGCCGGGGTTCATAGACCTGCATGTGCACCTGCGGGAGCCGGGGTATGAGTACAAGGAAACGATAGAAACCGGCGCAAGGGCGGCGGCGGCAGGCGGTTTCAGCGCGGTCTGCTGCATGGCGAACAGTGATCCGGTAAACGATAACGGCTCCATAACCCGTTCCATAATCGAAAAGGCTCAAAAAGCCGGATCGGCGAGGGTCTATCCCATCGGTGCGGTAACAAAAGGTCTGAAGGGGACCGAACTGGCCGAGATGGGCGGGATGAAGGAGGCGGGCGCGGTAGCCGTTTCCGATGATGGAAACTGCGTAACAAGCGCGCGGATCGTAAGAAACGGCATGGAATACGCGTCCATGTTCGGGCTTACGCTGGTGGAGCACTGCGAAGACGATTCCATGACCGCCGACGGCGTGATAAACGAGGGTAAAGTTTCAGCGCAGTACGGCATGAAAGGCATCCCATCCGTCGCGGAAGACGCAATCGTCCAGCGCGACATACTTATTTCGGAGTATACCGGACATCCGGTTCATCTTGCCCATCTGTCCACCCGGGGCGCGGTTGATGCGGTCCGCAGGGCCAAGGCGAAAAACATAAAGGTAACATGCGAGGCGGCGCCCCACCACTTTACCCTGACCGAAAAGAAACTTGAGTCGTTTAACGCCAACTGCAAGATGAATCCGCCTCTTAGAACGGCGGACGATGTGGCCGCAATCAGGGAAGGGCTGAAGGACGGCACAATAGACGCCATAGCGACCGACCACGCGCCCCACGCGGAATGGGAAAAGGAAGTGGAGATCGATCAGGCTCCCTTCGGCGTCGTTGGTCTGGAAACGGCGCTTGGCGTCGCGCTGCGTCTGGTTGAAAAAAACGTCCTGACGCTGCCCGATTTGATTGCTCTTTTTACCAGCCGTCCGGCGGGTATATTCAATCTACCCGGCGGCAACCTTCGTAAAGGATCGCCGGCGGATATTTGCATATTCGATCCCGGAAAAAAGTGGGTGGTGGATCCGCAATCGTTTTTAAGCAAGGGCAAAAACAGTCCGTTTACCGGCATGGAACTCAAAGGCAAAAACCTGCTCACCGTTGTAGGCGGGCGCATGGTATATAATCCCACGAATTTATGAAAGCATTACTGGCCCTTGAAGACGGCCGTATTTTCGAGGGAGAAACATTCGGCGCGTTGGGGGAAACCTCCGGCGAGGTGGTTTTCAATACCGGCATGAGCGGGTATCAGGAAATTCTAACCGACCCGTCCTACCATCGCCAGATCGTTACCATGACCTACCCGCTTATCGGAAACACGGGCGTAAACTCTGAAGACGAGGAATCGGAAAAACCGCAGGCTGCCGGTTTCGTAATAAAAGAACCCAGCAGGATTCCCAGTAATTTCCGATGCCGAAAAAGCCTGAATGAATATCTGGACGAGTCCGGTATGGTGGCCATCAGCGGGATCGATACGCGGGCGCTGACGCGCCACATACGAAGCGCCGGAGCAATGCGCGGAATTATCTCTAATAAAACCGGTTCCCCCGAAGAACTTGTAAAAAAGGCGCGAAACGTCGCACCTATCAAGGGACTCGACATGGTTGCCGAGGTTACGCGCAAACAAAAAACCGAATTCAACGAAGGGCTGTGGCAACTGGGCCAGGGTTTTGCGCAAAAACAACAACCACGACAACTTCCTGGTGAAACGACGGTTAAAGGGATTCACGTGGCGGCGCTTGATCTGGGAATAAAACGCAACATACTGCGTCATCTTGGGCAGCGTGCGGGAAGAGTGACAATACTGCCGGCTTCCAGTTCCGCCGAAGAAATTCTGGCGTTAAAACCTGACGGCTTGTTTCTTTCAAACGGGCCGGGCGATCCGGACGCGGCGCCTTACGTAAGGGAAACGGTCAGGGCGCTGATAGGAAAACTGCCGATTTTCGGAATATGCCTGGGACACCAGATATTGTGTCTTTCGCTTGGCGCGAAAACGTTCAAAATGAAATTCGGCCATCGCGGAATAAACCATCCGGTAATGGATATTGAAAGCGGCGGCGTAGTGCGGATAACTTCGCAAAACCACGGTTTCGCGGTGGACGAGGATTCGCTGCCGGAAGAACTGGAGCTTACGCACTACAGCCTGAACGACCGGACCGTTGAAGGGGTGCGTCATAAAGAATTCCCCGTCTTCTCGGTGCAGTACCACCCCGAAGCCTCGCCCGGCCCCCATGACACGACAGGTCACTTCGACCGCTTTATAAAACAGATGGAAAACGGGGGCGGGTAGCAAATTGGGGTTCAGTTTTTTTTCGCGTAAAAAAAGCGCGGTCGACGATCAGGCGGGCGTGCGGGAGGTCATGCGCCTGCTGGATGATCTTACGGTTTTCGCTTCGGCGGAGTCGAACTCCGAGCTGTTGTCGCCGGCAAA
>BTTC01000037.1:0-10929 GCA_036244935.1 bacterium
ACCTTTTTTGACGTTGCTGTACTTGCCAGAAATTACATCCGTAAGGTAAAGCGAGGCCGGGCGTACAAGGCTGACATCATTTTCAAGAATGAGTTCTTTTTTCTCGTAAGTGATGAATTCGCAGATATGCGCGAACTGCTCGGCTTTTTCCACCTCTTTAACCGCTGCGGAAAGCCGGTCTATGATATGGGTTATTTCGCCTTCCCCTTTTATTCCGAGGCTGCCTGCCTGCTTAAGCGCGAAAGATCGAATCTGGTCGAGCTTTTTGCGCTCTTTTTCCAGCATTTTTTCCCGCTCCATCTTTTTATTTTCCAGGGCGCCTGCCATATGACTTGTCTGCCGCATAAGAAGGTCAAGCTCCAGCGTTTCCTGCTGGGGACAGAATATGCCGAAATCTTCTTTTTCAAGACGCGCCATGTTGGTGGTGAGGATTTTTATGGGTTTAAGTACGCCGCCGGAGAACATGCGGTAAAGGCTCACAACGATTACCGCTATAAGAGCGAGTATTCCCCCAAGAAGCGTATAGACAAGCCCCACCGCCTCGTTTCGCCTTTCCGTAATGTCGAATATGAATTCCGTCGCCCCCATGATCGAGCCGATGGGGATCGGGTTTCCTTCGAGGTCCACGTGGCATTTCTGGCATCTTTGATCTGAAACGTACGGCATGATATACCGGAAAGTGGTTCCGGAAAGATTATCGTATTCCGGCAGGGTTCCTTTCAATACATCCAGTATTTTTTTGTCGGTAGGGATTTCCCCCTCACGCGCGCCGAACTGGTCGAGGACATACCGGCTTCTGAAAATTCTAAACTTTATGTCGCGGAATTTTTTGAATGAGTCCACCGCCTCTCGAATGGCCACCGGATCACCGGTAGACATCATCGTTGAAAGGAGACCCGTGCGGAAATGTTTGGCCCTTCCCCGCATCTCCTGACGGATGATATCCATGTCGTGACGCTGGAGCATGTAAAAAAGGTAAACAGACACCGCAACCAGACCGACCAGCGTTATAACGGCCGTCCTTGCAACCAGCTTGGAGCGCAGGGTGGGCAATAACTTGCGACCGTTCACCTTTATCGTAAGCCCCTTGTTTTCACTTATTTCCAGTATAACACAAAGGTATAACACCAAATTAAGGCAACCCTGCCATTGGTGAAGCAAATTGCCCAATTCATCACGGTGAGTTTATCGTGGTTCGTCCTTCAACCGTTCGGCAAGCTCACGGAAAACAGCTCGCTCAGCCCCTCAGGATAGTAGGGAATGCCGCAGAAGGCAGCCGATAAAAATCATGCGCGGTTTTTTTCGAGCACGTACCTGAAATAATCGATAGTTTTTTCAAGACCGTCATCAAGCGCCCACTTCGGCTCCCAGCCAAGCAGGGTTTTCGCCTTTTTAATGTCCGGTTTCCTCTGTTTCGGGTCGTCTTCCGGCATCGGTTTGAAAATTATCTCGCATTTCGATCCAAGCATGTCATTAATTTTCTCGGCTATCTGCAGGATTGTCATCTCTCTGGGATTGCCTATATTTACGGGTGATGTAACATTGGAAAACAAAAGCCGCGTAATCCCTTCCACAAGGTCGTCGACATAGCAAAAACTTCTTGTCTGCGTTCCGTCGCCGTAAACCGTTATCGGCTCTCCGTTGATGCCCTGCGTTATGAAGTTCGGCACGGCGCGTCCGTCCCTGATACGCATTCGCGGGCCGAATGTATTGAAGATCCGTACTATTCGGGTATCCGCCAGTTTGCTTCGCTGATAAGTGCTTGTTAGCGCCTCGGAAAAGCGTTTGGCCTCGTCGTAGCACGAGCGGGGGCCGATGGAGTTGACGTTGCCCCAGTAGTCTTCAGGTTGAGGCGAGACAAGCGGGTCTCCGTAAATCTCCGAGGTTGACGCCATGAAAAAAACCGCATTTTTACGCTTCGCCAGTTCAAGACAGTTATAGGTGCCGAATGAACCCACCTTCAGCGTCTCCATCGGATGTTCGGAATAATCCACCGGGCTTGCCGGTGAGGCCATGTTCAAAATGTAATCGAGTTTATCCTGATAATCGAGCCCGTTGTTTATATCCACTTCCATGAACTTGAATCTCGGCTCGTTTTTATGGCGGGATATATTTTCTTCCGTAGACGTTATGAAGTTGTCTACGCCGATTACCGCGTGTCCGTCCGCCAGCAGACGGTCCGTTAAATGCGAGCCTATGAAACCCGCCGCTCCCGTTATGAGGATTTCGGCCATTTGCCCCTCCCTATGCTGTAATACTCAAACCCAAGCCGCTTTTTACGTACAGGGTCGTATATATTCCTTCCGTCAAATATGATTGGTTTCTTCATAAAATTTTTTATCCTTCCCAGGTTAAGCTGTTTGAACTCCCTCCATTCGGTAATCAGCATCATGCCGTCCGCTCCTTCGCATGCCTCGTATGCGTTCTGGGAGTACGTAACGCCGTTAAGCAGTTTTTTTGCGGCGGGCATGGCCACCGGATCAAAAGTTCTTATTTTTGCGCCGTGCGACATGAGGATCTTTATCACTTCAAGTGATTTAGCTTCGCGCATGTCGTCGGTATTGGGTTTGAAGGCGAGTCCCAAAACGGCGAAGGTTTTACCGTTCATATCCGGGAAGCGGCTTTTAACCATCTCCACGAAGTGGGCCGCCCTTGAGTCGTTGATGTCCTGTACGTCTTTAAGGAGGTTGAAATCGTACCCCATTTTTGTAGAGGTATAGACAAGGCTTTTCAAATCCTTGGGAAAGCACGACCCGCCGAAACCCAGGCCGGGATTCAGGAAGGTTTTGCCTATACGCGGATCGGCTCCTATGCCTCTTGCCACGTCGCTTACATTGGCATCCACCTTTTCGCAAATATTGGCTATGGCGTTTATGAACGATATCTTGGTGGCAAGGAAAGCATTCGAGGCGTACTTTATTATCTCAGCCGAGTAAACGTCCGTTATTATCATCGGGGCCTCAAGGGATGAATACAGCTCAAGGAGCCGGAAAGCGACCTGCTTGGTGGGCGCGCCGATGATTATCCGATCGGGATTAAGCGCGTCCGCCACGGCGGAACCTTCACGCAGAAACTCGGGGTTTGAAACAACGTCGAAATCTTCGCTTTGCGGGTTGCGCCGGGATATGATTTTACCCACGAGGTCTCCCGTCCCCACCGGAACGGTGCTTTTGTTTACGATTATTTTGTAGATATCCGATTTCCTGCGTTTGGTTCGGACCGGCGCTTCATTGGCATCTTCATTGTTTACAGCCGTTTTGTTCTCGTTCATAGCCACGGCTATTTCATCCGCCGCCGCTTTTACGTATGCCAGATCCGTTTTGCCGATATTCATTGTGGGCGTATTTACGCAGATGAATATTATTTCCGAGTTTTTTACGGCGGATTTTAAATCGGTTGTAAAGGTCAGGCGGTTTTCACTTCGATTGCGGGTTACAAGCTCTTCGAGTCCCGGCTCGTAAATGGGCATGACGTTATTGTTCAGCTTTTCAACTTTTTCTACTATCTTGTCTACGCATATGACGTCGTTGCCAAGTTCTGCGAAAACCGTCCCCGTAACCAGGCCGACGTACCCCGTTCCGATAACACAGATATTCATTTTCTACACGTATCTCCTAAAGCGGATAATCAAAAAACTTCTGTCCTGCCGATACCCTGGCGCCCCTCGCCCACGCGGCGGCGTTCATGGTACTCTTCCCCTCCTGCTTGATCTCATGAACGCACAATGTACCATTTCCCGTCTGTACAACCAAATGGTCTGCTTCAACGCCGAGTATCGTCGCCGGTTCCGCTTCCGCCGCCGGCCCGTCCTTGCCGACCAATGAACGCATGAGCGTTAGCCTTTTATTACCAAAAAAGGTGCAGGCTCCCGGAACCGGAGAGAATCCTCGAACCTTGCGGTCTATTGCGATAGCGGACTGCGTCCAGTCGATCTTACGCTCGCGTGGTTCTATCTTCGGCGCGTATGTTGCCTTGTCATTATCCTGCACGATGGTATTAATATTTCCGTTGGCAAGTTTTTCAAGCGTTTCAGCCATAAGGTCAGCGCCCGCCGACGCAAGCAGATCGTGGAGTTCGCCCGCGGTCATTTTTGGGGCTATCTCAACCCGCGTCGACAGGAGCATATCGCCCGCATCCATTTTTTGGGCGATTTTCATTGTCGTTACGCCCGTAACATCAAAGCCGTCGATTATGGCGCGCTGGATAGGCGCCGCGCCGCGCAGCTTCGGCAAAAGCGACGAGTGTAGGTTTATGCAGCCGTGCGGCGCAAGATCGCGCAGTTTTTTCTTCAAGTACTGGCCGAATGCCGCGACAACTATAACGTCCGGCCTTAACGATTCAATCTTTGACAGCATCAAGGGGGAGTTGACGTCCTCCGGCTGATCGACCGCAAGTCCCAAATCAGCAGCCTTCCGTTTGACCGGCGTTGGGCGAACCTTCCGGCCCCGGCCCGCCTCCCTGTCCGGCTGCGAAATAACCAAAACTATTTCGTGTCCTGCGGAGCGCAGCCTTTCCAACGTCGGCACGGCGAAATCCGGAGTACCGAGAAAAACGATTTTCATACCGCACACTTTAGAAACAGTCGATACATTTTGCAATACGCAGCCGCTTGGCCGCGCATAAAAATTCTGGTTCAAATACCGGCAACTTTTGCTAGTATATTCCGCAGAGGATGGAATAACCGATCGGGCTGGAAATCCAGCGGAACTCAACCGAACAATTTTTATTTTATTGGGTGGATAATAATGAGCACTGTTGCAACGATGATCGACGATAACGGACGCATAAACGTAAACGGCATTTTGGAGGCGGGGGCTGTACAGCTTTTCAGCTCGCCCACCACTATACGGGGCGGCATAAACACCGCTTATGAACTCGCATCGAAACAGCCTAACGTAATAAAAACCGACGTTCCCATGTCCGACGTGCAGGGGCTGGGTCTTTACGAAAACAACAACAAGGTGCTTATGAGCATAACCGGACGCGATACCGGCAGAAGCCCGTGGGCGCGCCACATCATGGATAAGAATAACCCCGAGGAAATGGATTACACGGGCAAACTTATAAAGGACGTGGTCCGGGAAATGATGCCTATGCCGATGCTGGCCGTAAAGTGTTTTTTTGGCCGCAGTCAGAACGCCATGGGGGAGCTGGATTTTCTGGTAACGCAAAGATACGCCAAGCACGCCCTGGATTTTATAATGAACTTCGTTCCTTCTACGGACGAAACGCAAAAACTGTATCAAAGCAGCAAACCGCTGGGGTTCAAAAACGTAAGGCTGATCTCCCATCCTGAATGGGTAAACCCTGAATGGCTTGCATGGCGGGCAAGGGTAAACCCCAACGATCCCGAACAGGTGAAAAAAGATCCCGAACCCCAAAGGATCAAGATGATCTTCGACCCGGAAAATAACGTGGGGTTTTTGCTGGGCAACTACTACTTCGGGGAGTGCAAAAAAGGGGCGCTTTCCATGATATGGAGCTCTTTCCTCAACAAGGGTCTTGGTATGCCGATACACGGTTCCAGTAAATCGCTTGTTACGCCGGACGGCAAAAAGAAGGTTTTTATCACCATCGGCCTTTCAGGTTCCGGCAAGTCGTCGCTCGGCAACGCGTACCATGACGAATTCATTAAAAAAGGCTGGCTGAAGGACGTAGAACTCGGCAACGACGACGCGCTTGTAATCCAGATCGATGAGAACGAAACAACGGGACTGGAAGCCGGGCTTTACAACAAAACCGACGAATACGCGCCGGGCTCCTTCTGGGAAAAGACGGTGCAGTCGGCGGAGAACGGGATGGTAATTCTGGATGAAACCGGCAGGCGCAAACCGTATTACATGGACGCGTACACGAAGAACGGAAGATGTATATCCGCAAGGCATTTCCTGCCCGGCGCCAAAACGTCCAGACTGGATACGCCCGCCCCGAACCACATCTGCACGATACAAAAGGACAACACATGGGGACCCGTGACGATGATAGAAGACCCCATGCTTCAGGCGGCGCTTTACATCACGCTTTCCACCAAAAGCACCGCCGCGGAGAATATATCGCTTTCCGAACTGGGCAAACTCAAGATTTCACCGGGGGCGAACCCGTTCGGCATCTGGTCGCGCAACGACGAGTGCGAAATTTTCTATAAAATGGTTTTAAAACACAAGGTCGTCGGGTTTTTGCTCAACACGGGCGGCTTCTTCATATCCGGGGAAGACGAAAAACAGGGGCGCGAAATGGACATCCCCAAAGACCTTTCCATAATCCTGTATCCGTTGATAGCGGCGGATAAAATAAAATGGGTGGATTGGGACTTTGTACTTGGCGCAAAGGTGCCGGCTCCCGGCGCAATGGAGGAATTTTTCCCAGGCTACGACAAGAAGTTCACCGTATCGGAAGAAAACCTGTCCGCATATCCCCAGCTTTTCCAGGCGCGCACTAAAAGCAGAATCGATTGGATGGAAAAAAACGGGATAGACGCAAAGTTCATCGATGTGCTGAAGAAGATCAACACGGCAGTTAAAATACCGGGTTAGCCGCCGGGCGGGTGGTTGTCGTACCGGCCGGATTGCGAGAGGTACGCTTCTATGAACGGCATCAAGTCGCCGTCCAGTACCGCGTCGACGTTGCCGGTTTCGAGCCGGGTGCGGAGGTCTTTCACCATCCGGTACGGGTGAAGCACGTATGATCGTATCTGGCTGCCCCAGGCAATCTCCCTCTTTTCACTCTGAAGGCTCTCCTTTTTCTCCTGCTGTTTTTGCATCTCCAGTTCAAATATACGAGCCCGCAGCACCTTCATGGCTCCGGCGCGGTTTTTATGCTGTGACCTTTCGTTCTGACACTGGACGACTATACCCGTCGGGGCGTGGGTTATCCTCACGGCGGAATCCGTTTTGTTTACATGCTGGCCGCCCGCCCCGGATGCGCGGTACGTATCGACCTTGAGGTCGTCATCGTTTATTTCCACCTTAACGTCCTCATCCAGCTCCGGAAATATGAAGAGGGACGCAAAAGAGGTGTGACGGCGCTTGTTGGCGTCAAACGGCGAGATTCGCACCAGCCTGTGAACGCCGCTTTCAGACTTGAGGTATCCATATGCAAAATCTCCCGCTACGGTCATCGTAATGCTTTTTATCCCCGCCTCTTCACCAGCCTGATAATCGATGATGCTTATTTTGAATCCGTTTTTTTCGGCAAAACGCGTGTACATTCGAAAAAGCATCTGTGCCCAGTCCTGTGATTCCGTGCCGCCCGCCCCGGGATGTATGTTCAAAATGGCGTTGCCGATGTCGTAATCGCCCGACAACATGAGTTTGGTTTCCAGCGTCTTCAGGCCTGTAACGAGGCTCTCCAGTTCGTCGTCCACGTCTCCCATAACTTCCGCGTCGTTTTCCGAGGAGGCCATTTCGAATAGCTGGCGTGAATCGTTGATAAGATCGTGCGCCTTGCGCCAGCCGTCTACGAGGGCGGTTAAGCCGGATTTTTCTTTCAGGATTTTTTGCGCGGTTTCGCGATCGTTCCAGAAATCAGGCTGATTGATTTTTTCCTCCAGCCGGGAGATACTTTTTTCCTTGTTTACAAGGTCAAAGAAAACCTCTAAGCCGTTCCAGACGCGAGAAGAGGTCGTCGAAAACCTGGGTGATCTCCTCCTTCGAGCGCTTCACTATACTGCCCTTGCTGCGGTTTTCGCCGGATTTTTGTAGTTTTTCATAACCTCTGCGTTTGACTTTATGAGATCGTTGACGTTGTTCAAAGCGTTCTTATAAACGTTCTCATTAAGCGCGTAAAGCACCGCCCGGCCTGGCAGCGTGGCGGCTCCCCTGATTTCCGGCAGCCGCATGTTTTTGTTTTGAACCTTACGTACTATATCTTCGATATCTTTTTTACCGTACAGCTCGTTTTCCTTATATACGTAAGTGCATTTTACATAATCGCGGTCTTTTATTTCGCTTATATTGGTGGAATGAATTATGTTTTCCATCTTCGCGTCGGCGGGCTTTTTTACCTTTGACATCATCAGTTTTTTAACTTCCCTGAAATATTTTTCGGTCACCCCTTTTTTACTGAATATTTCCTGTGGGATCTTTGAACTGATTTCAAACTGAACGTCGTCGTTTACCATCTTCCCGTTGCTTATTTCGTATGTAATCCCGTCGGTGAAAAAGCGTTGTTCTTTTTTTGCTTTGTACTGGGCGCACAACTGCCCCCGCAACCTCGTTAGCGAGTCGTTGATGGCCCGGTTAAATATCTGATCCCTAAGACTGCCAAAAACCCCTCCAGTACAAGTTAATTCAGTTGGTTAGACAAAACAACATACCCCATTCCGCCTCCCGCAGGCTAGCAAATAGTTCGGGGCAAGTCAAGATATTTCTCTTCTAAAATTGAATTTTCTTGCCCAATCCGGTTTTTTAACTTTCGTAAGCCAAGTGGGGTAGGGGGGCAAAAGTTCAAGAGCTTATGGTTTTATCAACTTTTGAAAATGCGGGTGGAGCCGGTCGTTATCCGGTGTTTGTTTCAGACTTGCTTTTACCCTTTTGCTCGGTTTTCTCTTTCTCTTCTTCCTCCTGGCTTTTTAATGATTTGGTGAAGTTACGTATGCCTTCACCCAGCCCGGAGCCCAGTTGCGGTATCTTTTTCGCGCCGAACAAAACCAGAACGATGACGAGGATAATAATAAGCTCAGTCAATCCAAATCCACCAAACATAGACAGATGTTAAGGCAGTTTAACGCCCAAATCAAGCAGTAATACGCCGCCGGGGTATTGACCTTTCATGGCGCATTCATTTAGTATTGACGGATAGATTTTAAGGTTCATTCACAATTATTAATTACCGTTATTATTATCTTTCAAGGAGGAAATTAAATGGCTATTCAAAATGAAAACATCAACGACAAAAAGACTTTATCCGACGATCTTGTGGCAAAGGTTACGCTGCTTAAAACGGATAACCTTACCCTGGATGTCTATTACTTCAAGGCGGGGCAGTCTCTCGGCTACCATCGTCATCCCACCGGCGACCAGATGTTTACGGTACTGGCCGGCAAAGGGACGTTCAAGCTGGACGGCGGCAGCGAGGAGAGTCTGGAGGTAAGCTCCAATTCCACATTCCTTGCACCGGCCAACGTGTGGCACGACCTTATTGATAACGGAGACGGGGAGTTGATCGCCCAGCAGGTCACAAAGCAGCCGGCCGGGCTGGAAAAACGCTCCTGAACGTTTTTTGATAGTAATCAGGCGCGGGCGGCAGCTAAATTAAAAAAAAGCTAAAAAAGCCGTCCGCGCTTTTTCGGTATTCTGTTATTCTGTCAGCGAATTCAATCGTAAGCTGATTGATCGTGCGGGAATATTTTTCGATTATTAACCGCTTTGTGAATAACGCTGTTCAAAATTTCAATCGCGTTGGTGGTATAAAATCACGCGCCTGATTTCATCGGGATAATCAAAAATGGCGACAAGATCGGGACGGCGCTTACGCCATGTTTGATATATTACTTGCGAAAAGTGGCCATCAGTTTCGTTCGGCTGTGGATACCAATTTTACGGTAAACACTTTGGAGATGCCTTTTGATGGTGTTTTTGCTGATACCAAGTTTTTCTGCGATTTCCTTATCGTTTTTCCCCAGTAGTACGTAGTTTACAACTCTCTGTTCCTGCGGCGTAAGGCTGTATTTTTTGAAAATGGATTCATGTTTTCTTTTGCGTATATTAGCCTCTCCCCGCCTGTGGTCGGTAATATCTATGAGCATTGCCGTTATAACGGGCTTTCGGCCTGTGGCATTGGATGGAGAAGTGTAATAAAGATATTCCCGGTCATCTTGAAGTATCGATCCTTTCATAACCGTCTTCCTGGTTTTTAAAACGTAGTTGATCGAACATTTGTCGCAGGGTTTCGTTTTTTCGCTCACCACCTCATAACATTTACGCCCGTTTGGGTTGCCGAATTTACTGCTGAACAACCGATTTGCAAATTTAATGGAGAAGTCTTCCGCTACCAGGTAAAGAGCTACCGGCAGGTTATTCAGGATTTCGTTATGGAATTTATTTTTCTTTATGACGCCTTCGGATTTCGGCACTAATTCTCCTCTACTGATATCAATTACAGACACACAATACGCATCGTCTTACGCATCCGGCAATAAGTCTAGCAACTCAACGTTTTTCAACAATGAGCACTTATACTTATTTTGAAAAGGTATTCCCAAATTAGCTGGCAAGTCCAAGACGGTGTTATTTTAAAACGGTGGTATCGGCCTGTGTGAAAGAAGATTTATCCGGGGATAGTGATACTTATACTTGTCCCTTTTTTGATAGCAGATTCCAAAGTATATTCACCACCTAACATTTTCACTCTTTCAGGTATCCCATTAAGCCCGTATCCCATACTTACACATTTATTGTGAGAAGAAGAGTTGGGATTAAAACCTTTGCCGTCATCGGAAATGCCCAAAGAAACAATATTATCTTTATAGCAAAGGTTTACTAACGCGGATTTTGCGCAGGAGTGCTTAATAATATTGTTCAGTCCTTCCTGGACTATCCTGAAAATGTTTATTTCAATTGAAGGCGTCATTTTATATTTCCCCAGACGGATGTTCGTAACAATATCTATCCCGGATGAAGCAGACAGCCGTCCCGCCAGTGACTCAATCCCTTTTTTGATGCCGAGTTTGTCCAGCTGCGCAGGCCGGAGGTTGTAAGAAATTTCTCTTATCTGATCTACTACATCTATTGCCATTGATGATGCGTGTTCCAGCGGCTCCAACTCTCCTGATTTTGCGGTAGACAATCTGATATGGTTCTTTATTTCATTGTTTATTTCCAGAATGTTTTTCTCCATTCTGTCCTGTAGTTCTTCTTCGATTCTCTTCCTTTCTTTTTCCTGTGTTTCAATTTGCTTTTTCTTTAATATCTTAATATATTGTTCCTCCTT
>BTTC01000038.1:0-10897 GCA_036244935.1 bacterium
GACGGCGTGACCATAAGGCTGGTTCGGGAGGCGGATTCGGCAGTCATCCACATAACCAACAGCGGCGCCGGGCACAAGCTCCCCACATACCTGACTCCGAAGATGGCCGTAACCGGCAAAGTCTTGACCAGCAAGGGAAAGTATATCGACGAAACGTTCGTGGAAAAAAGCATCCAGTGGATGGTCAGCCTTGACCTGAAAAAGGAATATTTTGATACGCGGCTTGACCCCGGCGAAACATTCACGGCAAGGTTCAGGTTTCCCGAAAAACACAAGGGCAATGTATACGAAATTGACGTCAGGGTATTCCCGGACGAATTCTATCTACGCTTTTTCGAGGCATTGCTGAAAGACCCGCCGGGCGGCATAGATCGTGACCTGATACAAAAGGCGCTGAACGACGCAAAATCATCCGATTATTCAATCTACACTCGCAGGATACTTTTTTAAAACCGCTTTATATAAAAATTCCTCGCGGCGCGATGCGGGGAGTTTTTATGCGGCATACATGTGATACAATCCAGCGCAAATTATTAAAAACTATCAATTGGGAGGTTATCGTCATGTACCGCATAGCTTTATTAACTGTTTCATTTTGTTTCATGTTTGTAGTATCATCGCCCGTCATGGGAGCGCAAAAGGAAAAATCTTCGGATAAGACCGGCAATGCGGCAGGGGAGATAGGCGTTATAAAAACGAGTCTGGGAACGATAAAAGTAAAATTTTTCGATCAGGCCGGCGCCGCGCCGAAGCATGTGGAAAATTTCAAAAAACTTGCGAACTCCGGCTTCTATAGCGGAACCACCTTCCACAGGGTGATTCCCGGTTTCATGATCCAGGGCGGCGATCCCAACTCAAAGGACGACGACCGTTCAAACGACGGCATGGGCGGACCCGGCTACTCGATTGACGCCGAATTCAGTTCCATCAAGCACGAACGCGGCATTGTTTCGATGGCGAGATCGCAGCAGCCAAACAGCGCCGGATCGCAGTTCTTCATCTGCACCGCCGCCGCCCCGTATCTGGATGGAAAATACAGCGTTTTCGGGAAAGTCATCGAGGGAATGGACGTGGTGGATAAAATCGTATCGGTAAAGAAAGACGCCAGAGACAACCCCATAAAAAGGGTGGAAATGCTGAAAGTTTCAATCGAGAATAAAAAGTAATTTTTGTCGGGCAGTCTTCATTAACGAACGCGTCGGGTGATCCCTGAGTTTATCGAAGGGCGACAAGCGCCGTTTATCTGTCGAGACGCCACCGCAAGATCACGGCGGTATGCGTTACGTCCGCGCTGCATCCCGCGCGATTCAAAGCGTCCGCAAGCTGCATCCTGCAAGACGGGCAGGCGGTTGCCACAACCTCCGCCCCCGTTTTTATTATTGAGTCCGCTTTGCTTTGGCCGATTTCAAGCGCATCGTCATAATATTTAAGGGCAAATGAACCGGCTCCGCCGCAGCAGTTCGAGGCGGAATCCATTTCCACGTATTCCACGCACGGGTGCCGTTTTAAAATATCGCGCGGCGGGTCTGTTATTTTCATACCACGCGACAGGTGACAGGGATCGTGGTAGGTTACTTTCAATAAAGGTTTTTCGCCGATTTTCTTAAATACCAGCCTGTCCCATATTCTTTCGGATACAATCTGCTGGAAGTCGATTACCCTGGAGGTAAATTTCCTGACTTCATAGCTGTCCCCCAGAATCTCCGTATAAAAATCTTTAAGCATCGAACCGCAAGTGGCGCAGCTCGTAACGATATAATCTATGTCGTTTAATGAAAAAGTCTTTACATTTTTTTTCGCCATCAAAACAGCGCTTTTGCGGTCTCCCGCAAAGAACGCGGGCGCGCCGCAGCAGATTTCGTCTTTCGGCAACACTACTTCCACCCCGGCGGAACTCAAGACATCGACCACCGCCTGAAAAGTGTCGTGGAACGCCCGGTCCGTCATACAGCCGGCAAAGTAGGCCACGCGCAGGATAGGTGTTTTGGCGCCTTCCGCCTTGATAATTTCCGGATAGCTTCCGCGTATGCCTTTTACCGAAAAATCCGGCAGCTTTCGTTTAACCCCGCCGCGCGCGAAAGGAAGTTTTACCGGTGGTAGATACGCATAAATTTTCAACGCCAGACTCATGCACGCGGCGAAAGTCGAGAACGCCTGTTTTTCCGGCAGAATTTTTTCGTAAACAAGACGGGAAATCTTATTCTGGGCCGTTCTTTCGTAGATTTCGCTCCTTGCGGCGATTATAACGTTCACCGGGTCGGCGCCGGCGGGACATGCCTGCGCGCACGACATGCACGTAAGACAGTGGTCGAATTTTTCGTAAAGGTTCATGTCCGGCTTGATTTCTCCATCCAAAAGCGCCCTGGCAAGCAGCACCTTTCCTCTGGCGGAATCGTGCTCGTATCGGCTGAGGTCGTATGTGGGACATCCCGAATGACACCCGCCGCAAAGAACGCATTTGTCCATATCTTTTTTGCGATCTTTCAGCAGTAAGAATTGGTCCATGTTGTTAATGTAATTGGATTGTGGCCTTGTACGCAAGCATCCGTGGATATTTTGGATAACCCGCTTGTTATCAACCTGAATTGCAAGGTCGAAAGGATTGATTTAAAGCATATTGCTTTACCATGAATACGATGCACACGCGTAATGCCTTGATATTAAGGCCTGCTGGAACATCTATCGTATCCGCTAAAACTTAAAACGCTATAATGCGAGCCGGTTTCCGTCTGCCGGCGTCCGTCGGAGCATTATTTAACTGGTTAATTCGTTAAATATTCGGTATTTAACCTTTTTGGTCATAAAATACCTATACTATTCCGATGGAAGTTAACCCCGAAAGGAACAAGGACATGCTTGCAAAAGTCACTGAGAAATTCGACCGGACCCGCACAAAACTGGAAAAAGGTTACGCTCAGCTTAAGGGTGAGGTATCACGCTTGAAGAAAGAGCTGGAATTGAAGGAGACGATAATAACCGCTTTTTTTGAAAACCTGCCGGAAGGGGTAATACTTTCAGGACAAGACGGCAGAATAATCCGCAGAAACGGCAAGGTAATCAATTTAGGGAGCAATGTGAATATGGCGTCCGCCAAAACGGTTGGATCTTTAATGGGCCGCCGCCTTGCAAAAAAAATTAAGAATGCCGAAGATAAAAAAACGTTCAAGGAAGAAATTCGAACGAAACACGGAAGCATCTGTAACGTCACGGCCGTCCCGCTGGCGCCTGACGGGCGGCTTATACTGCTTGAAGACGCCAGCGGACAGATCCGCGAGCTTTCGGAAAGGACGGACAGGATGCAGCTCATAGGAACGATTACCGCGCAGGTTGCCCACGAAATACGCAACCCGCTGAGCACTATGGAAATCCTGTCCACGATGCTTTCGAGAAGAATAAAAAACGACGCGGAAAGCTCGAGGATGCTGGATAACATACGCACGGGACTTAAAAACATAGAACGCTGCGTTTCAAACTATCTGATGTTCGGCGCGCTTCCCAAGCCGAGATGCGCGCCGTTTCAGCTTTACGATCTTATTGACGAAATAACGGATTTTATACGGCCGCTGGCCGATGCCTCTGGAATTATGGTGAGCATGCAGGTTCCGAATAGTATAGAATTGCACGGTGACGGGCAGTTGATGAAGCAGGTTTTTTATAATCTCGCCGTGAACAGCGTACAGGCGATGCCCGGTGGCGGAAAGCTTTCTATAGCGGCAACGGAAAGGAACGATATGGTGACGATAAACTTCTCGGATTCTGGAAGTGGAATAAAAAAGGGGGATGCCGGCATGGTGTTCGATCCGTTTTTTACAACGAAGAAAAACGGGACGGGACTCGGCCTGTCCATAGCGCACAACATAATAACCGCGCACGGCGGCAAGATTTCCGTCGATTCAGCACCGGGAAAGGGTTCTTCGTTCAAGATAGAAATAAAAGGCGGCTGATGACGGCCGGTGAGCGGATACTCGTGGTCGACGACGACGAGAGTATGCGGTCGGCGCTTGCGGAGACCCTCACTCGATGCGGTCACTTGGTGGATACCGCCGACGTTGACTGCATAAATAAAATGGAAGCGAAGGACTATCGTCTTGTGATTGCCGACGTGAAGACGCCCGGAACAAACGGACTGGAAATTCTGGAACAGATCAAAAACAGCTATCCCAAAACCGGCGTAATACTCATAACCGCCTATGGAACCGTCGATACGGCCGTGGAGTCGATGAAAAAAGGCGCGGACGATTACCTGCTAAAACCATTTTCGGGTGATGCTCTTGAAAGTGCGGTGAAGTCCGTTCTGGACGGCGGCGGCACAGGCCAGACGCATGCGTCTGCGGTGGCTGTAAAAAATTCCGCCGCTTCGTCAAAAAACGGATCAACCCCCGAACGTGAGTTTCTTACCTGTAACAAAACCATGAAGGAAATTCTACAGATGGCGGAAAGGACGGCAAGCTCTACCGCGTCGGTATTGATAAGCGGGGAAAGCGGCACGGGCAAGGAGCTTGTCGCGCGCTATATCCACAGGAAGTCAAAACGCTCGAGCGGTCGTTTCGTGGCCGTCAACTGCGCCGCGTTACCGGAAAACCTGCTGGAGAGCGAGTTTTTCGGTTACGAAAAAGGCGCGTTCACCGGAGCTATCAGCCGCAAGACGGGCAAGTTCGAGCTTGCCGACCACGGCACGATACTCCTTGACGAAATAACCGAAATGAACGTGGGACTTCAGGCCAAACTGCTTCGCGTTTTGCAGGAAAAGGAGATAGACCGCGTGGGTGGAACGTCGCCGGTGCCGCTGGACGTGCGGATAATTGCCACGACCAACAAGCATATCGATGAGGCGATTGCCCAGGGCAGGTTCAGGGAGGACCTCTATTTCCGGCTCAACGTGATACCGATTACCATCCCGCCGCTGCGTGAAAGGATGGAAGACCTGCCGTTGCTGGTGGAACACTTCATAAAAAAATTTTCCCTGCGTTGCGGCGCGGGCGTCAAGGGCATCGCAAAAGAGGCGATGGAAATACTGGGCAAATGCAGGTTCAAGGGTAACGTTCGTGAACTTGAAAATATTATCGAACGCGCCGTGCTGTTTTGCCGCTCGGATACGATTTTACCGCAGGATCTTTTCCCCGTGCCGCCGCAAGAGAGCGGGAACATCACCGCAGGGGAGTTCAAACTTACCGGAACGGTTGAGGAAATGGAACGCAAACTCATTATGGGTACGCTGGAAAGAGTGGGCGACAACAGAACCCGCGCCGCCGGGGAACTGGGAATATCCATCAGAACCTTGCGTAACAAACTAAAGGCGTATAAAAATAGCGGCGGTAACGAATGAGACGAATAAGCTGTTTGAAACAGGGGATTGAACATGCCTGAAGATAGATTTTATTCACTGGGCCGCTACTTCAAAAAGACTTTCGGCGAACGTGTGCACAGACTGCGGATAAACGTGGGCGGCGTGAAAACGGGAAGCGAAGCGGGGACGGGTGGATTTATTACGCTCAACGCCGGAGGAACGCTTGCAGATCCGGCGGCTGGTGAAAATCCGCCGCCTTTTTCGGAACAGATGCGGCAATCAAAGGAACGGATCAGGAGGCGGTACAAATCCGGCAAGTTCATAGTCAATCTTCAATCGGCGCCGGATGCCGTAATACCGCTGGAAACCATGTACAGCCTCGTGGACGAGCTGCTGCACGACAACGAAGTGATAGGAATCATCATCACGACCACGCCGGAGTTCATATCGGACGACGCGACGCGATTTTTCCGCCATACGTCGGAATATATTCTCACATGGATGGAACTGGGTATTCACAGCGTGCACGACGATACTCTAAGCCGCATAGGAGCGGGACATACTCACGAACAAACGCTTAAGGCGTTAAAAATTTCTCTGACCATGCGGCTGTCGGTCTCGCCGCACATCGTGCTGGGACTACCGGGCGAAACCGCGGATATGATGCGCCAAACGATGAGAGAAATAACAAAAATGAACATACAGGGAATAAACATACATCACATGTACGTACTGCGCGACACGCTAATGGATGATTTATACGGTAAAGGGGAGCTTAAGCCGCCAACACGCGATGAATACGTAAATCTTGTCTGCGATTTTATCGAGCTTCTTCCACCGGAAATCGTTTTGCAAAGAATCGTGGGGGAAGTTGCCGAAACCCGTCTTATCGCGCCGGACTGGACACTTGAAAGAAAAGAGACGTTAACGGCTATCACGGAAGAAATGCAGAAGAGGGGCTCCACGCAGGGCTGCCGCTGGCCGGAATCTGAACCGGCGATACGCGAAGTTGCTGGTTAAGGTGCCCGGAATTTTCCCGGCTGTACTGTTTTGCCTGTGGTATGCGGCGTTGCCTGCCGCCGACGTCGAGCTGCGAATTGTACTGGAAAAGGCGGCGCAGTTCGCAGCCTTTTCCGCCGAAGAGGAGCTTGAGATTACCGAAGCCGGCAGCGGCGTTCCACTCAACACCGGATCGGTCAACGATGTACGGGTAGAGATACACCGGCAGGGACTAAGGATAAACCTTCCCGTGTTTCCGGTCGAGTCCGTACGTATTCAATCTCCCGGCGGGGTTATATCATTCAATGGAAAAAAGTACAGAGGGTATTTAGTTTTGTCCGATACCGGCAAGGGCGCGTTTGAAGTAATCAACCATGTGGAAATGGAAGACTATCTCAAAAGCGTAGTAGCCTCCGAGATGCCTTCGGAATGGCCGATGGAAGCGCTCAAGGCGCAGGCGGTGGCGGCGCGTACTTACGGGCTTTACAGGAGAGCGCAAAACAGCGAAATGGATTACGACATGGAGGCGGGCGTCAACGACCAGGTATACGGCGGAGTGGAAGCGGAAGACGAAAGGAGCAGCAGCGCAGTGCTGGCAACAAGCGGAGTTGTGCTTACCTACGAAAATGCGCTTGCGCGGACTTACTATCACTCCACAAGCGGGGGAAGGACTGAAAACGGCGTGGATGTCTTCGGGGGGGCCGGTTTACCGTATCTTAAAAGCGTCTATTGCGGATACGACAGGCAGTCGCCCTACTTCGTCTGGCAATACAGCGTATCATTTTCGGATATACGAACTTCGCTTTCCAGAGGCGGCTTCAGGACGGGCGCAATAAGCGGCATATCGCTGCGTTCGCGCAGCTCTTCCGGCAGGGTGGCAGAGCTTAACATCCACACGCGGCGCGGAAGAAATATCATTAAAGCGGCCGATTTCAGGAAAATGATCGGTTATAAAAAAATTAAAAGCACCTACTTTTCGCTGCGAAGGCGCGGGAACCGAATCACCTTTAAAGGAAGGGGTTACGGACACGGCGTGGGGCTTTGCCAGTGGGGAGCCAAAGGAATGGCGGAAAAGAATTTCAACTACGAGTCCATTCTTCAGTATTACTATCCCGGCGCCGGGCTTTCATCCGGCCTGCTTAATAAAGGGGAGTAGCGCCCTCATGCGTCGTACATCGAACCTCCACTTACGCAAGCATAAGGACGACTGCCGTGGGGGGTTTTTCTACAAATGCTTATCACGGTGACTTGTCATCCTGAACCTGCCGAAGGACGAAACACGACAAGTTCAGGGTGGCAATAGACGCCACCCCAACACGGGAGCCGGGGAGGGGAAGTTTGCCATGAATCAGATTTCGTTGAAATTAATAAATTTGGAATTTCAAACTGACCCACTACCGAAGATTCTTTTCGCCTTTTATATTTTACTTTTTACGGCGTATTGAATAGCGTATAAACCGCTTATGCGTATGAACAAAATAATATCGCAGGTGAGACCGGATATAAAAAAAGCTCTTAAGGAGGATTGCCCCCAAACGGACGTTACCACTAACGCGTGCGTTGCAACATCCGATCGGGTTGAAGCGGAGGTTATTGCAAAACGGAAAGTCGTCTTATCGGGATTGGTGATTTTCGGGGAGGTAATGCGGCAGGCGGACAGGCGCATACGCGTGAGATACCTGGCCGGTGACGGCGATGCGATAAACGCCCGCAGGGTGGTAATCCGGCTGCACGGTCCCGGCGCTTCAATCCTTACGGCGGAGCGGACGGCTTTAAACTACCTGCAGCGTATGTGCGGCATAGCCTCATTAACGGCCGGGTACGTACAACGGGTCAAAGGAACAAAGGCGAAAATTTTTGATACCCGCAAAACCACGCCCAACATGAGGATTCTTGAAAAATACGGAGTCGTCTGCGGCGGTGGACATAACCACCGGATGAGCCTGTCCGACCAACCGCTTATCAAGGAAAACCATATAAAGGCGGCGGGAGACATAGAAACCGCCGTAAGAAAACTACGGCGTGTAACGAAAAAACGTATAATCCTGGAAGTAACCAACCCGGGTGAAGCTATCGAGGGGTTGAACGCGGGAGCGGATATTTTATTGCTGGACAACATGCCGCCCGCGCTCGTGAAAAAAATAGTTAAGCTCATCGCTGGCAGGGCGGTTATCGAGGTGTCGGGCGGCGTGAGCCTGGAAAACGTAAGAAAGTACGCGCTCGCGGGAGCGGACCGCATATCGGTCGGCGCGATTACCCATTCCGCCCCTGCCGCCGATCTATCTTTGCTGCTGCGGTAGAGCGCTGTCGCCTTGATGCCTGCATAAGGTACCGTTTGCAGCGGCTGCCCTAATGCGGAACAGGGCGAACACACAGGTTCGCCCCTACCATAACCGGCCACCCGTGCAAGTTCACGGCAAACAACTCACCATGATAAGCATTTGTAGAAAAACCCCTTACAAAAACCAAACCGGCAAATTATCTTCCGCTGGGTTATAATCCGCTGATGGGAGAACTTGAACATTACATATCGGTATTGCGCGGCGGATTGCGCTGCATCACGGTGCCGGTACCTACGTCGAGGTCGGTAACGCTTATTGTGCTTGTCCGCGTGGGAAGCCGGTACGAAGAAAAAGAGGTCAACGGCATTTCGCACTTCATGGAGCATATGTTTTTCAAGGGCGCGGAAAAATATCCCGATGCAATGGCCGTTGCCGGAGCGATAGACGGCGCGGGTGGCAGCTTTAACGCCTTTACCGGTGAAGAGTTGGTGGGTTATTTCATAAAAATATCTTCTTCCAAAAAGGAGATAGCTTACGACGTCCTTTCGGACATGCTGTTAAAATCGAAGTTCGACGCGGACGAAATCAAGCGGGAACGGGGCGTAATAGTCGAAGAGATAAGGATGCACCGCGACGACCCGATGAGCCAGATACATCAGGATTTCCATTCACTCGCATTCGGTGACCAGCCGCTGGGATGGGACATCGCGGGCAGCGAGGATGTGGTTCTTTCCATGACGCGCGACAGGTTCATAGAACACCACAAAAAATTTTACTACGGCGCAAACATGGTGATAACCGCCTCGGGCGACCTTACACAATCCGAAAATGAAGAGTTGTGCGCGAAGTATTTTGCGTTCGGCGATAACGGCGGCGAGGCGGCCACGGCAAAGCCCTACGAGAAAATGCAGACCAGGCGGGTTTTCGTTAATGAGAGAAAAACCGAACAGGCGCATTTCATATTCGGTTTCCTTACAAACGGCGCAGAGCAGGAGGACGAGCCGGCAATGAAATTGCTCAACATTGTGCTGGGCGGCCAGATGAGTTCCCGGCTCTTTTACCAGATACGCGAAAGGCGGGGTCTTGCCTATTACATCCATTCCAGTTTTTCGGTTTACCACGATGTCGGCCAGTTCAAGGTAAGCGCCGGCGTAAACCTTGACAAACTGGATGAGGCGCTCAAGTGCGCCGTTGAGGAAGTTGAAAAGATCAAAACCGAAAAGGTGTCGGAAGAAGAACTGACCCGCGCCAAGGAAAACATCAAGGGGCACAACGATCTCGCCCTTGAAGACACGCGGCGGGTGGCCAGCTTATACGGCGTTCACGAACTGCTTTACCGCAAGATCAAAACACCCGACCAGCTTGCGGCAGAGATCGATGCGGTCACCGCCGAGCAGGTGCAAAAAGCGGCGCAGAAGTATTTTCTTGATGACGCAATGCAGCTGGCCGTCATAGGCCCGTACTCGAAAGATAACGACTGGCATAACGTTTTCCGGCTTGGATAAAAGGGAACCCGTTCACGCGGTCATCCGGGTTTTGGGATTGCGCGGCGATACGATCTAAAGCGTTTTAAGTTTTAGCGGATACGATAGATATTTAAGCAGGTCTGAAATCAACATTACGTTCGTACATCGTATCCATGGTAAAGCAGTATGCTTTAAACGAGCGTAATAAGCGTTACTTCCGGCGGGCAGTTAAGTCGGATGGGCGCAATATGGTGTCCCACCCCGCGCGTTATATACGTCTGACGCTCGCCGTCGCGGACAAGTCCGGCGCGGTATTTCTGGCCGTTATTTGACGGCAAAAACGGCGAGCCGATAAACGGCATCACAATCTGGCCGCCGTGCGTGTGGCCGGATAATACAAGATGTATTTTTCTATTATTAACTTCAATATCGTTATTCACGTCGGGGTTGTGGCTTAGCAGAATTTTTACCGTGTCTTCGTTAAGACCCTTGTAAGCCTTGCTCAGGGAATAGCTGCGCGCCCAGTAGTCGTCCACGCCGAGAAGGTCTATCTGTTTTCCATCCTTGTCCAGTTTTACGCTTGCGTTACGCAGCCATTCAACGCCAAGCTCGCGCGTAAAATTTTGGCATATTGCGTTTGTCGCCCTTGGGCCGCTCCATAGATCGTGGTTTCCCAGTACTGCGTAGATGCCCAGAGGCGCGCTCATGCCGTTGAGTCCGTCAACGCAGTGGTGCAGATATTTTTTACGGTATGCATCGCCGCCGCCGGATGAAGACAAAACGGTTTCGGTAATAAAATCACCGGTCAGGACGATAAGGTCCGGCTTTTGTTCCATAAGCAACGCCGTGGCTTTGGATAAAAA
>BTTC01000039.1:0-10587 GCA_036244935.1 bacterium
CCGTGTTAACCAACCCAGCCCTACAGACGTGTGCGATAACAAACGCAAGCGGCACGATAAACGGCGCCACGGTTACGGACGTTGCGGTTACATGCGCGGATATTCCACCCAGTAACTATACCGTTGGCGGCAGCGTAAGCGGCCTTAAGGATACGCTTGTACTGCAAAACAACGGCAGCGACGATTTATCCATTGCGGCGGACGGAACATTCACCTTCCCGACGCCGATTGCCGACGCTTCGTCTTACAGCGTTACGATTTTGACTCAGCCGACCGGCCAGACGTGTGCTGTTACGAACGCGAGCGGCACGATAAGCGGCGCGAATGTAACCAACGTTTCGGTAGCGTGCACGGATAATCCGTATACCGTGGGCGGCAGCGTAAGCGGTCTCAGCGGTACCGTGATACTGCAAAACAACGGCGGCGACGATTTAACCTTGACTGCAAACGGAAATTTCACATTCGCAGCAACGCTTGTCAACGGCGATACTTACAACGTAACGGTTTTAACGCAGCCAACCGGCCAGACGTGCGCGGTAACGAGCGCGAGCGGCACGATAAACGCCGCAAATATCACCAACGTAACGGTTGCGTGCACGGATAGCTTCTACACCGTGGGCGGCAGCATCAGCGGGCTTGGCAGCTGGGTCACCCTGCAAAACAACGGCGGTGATAACCTTACCGTGACTGCAAACGGAAATTTCACCTTCTCAACCGCGCTTGTTAACGGTTCCAGCTACAACGTTACGGTTTCAACCCAGCCGGTAGGCCAGACGTGCGCGGTTACAAGCGCAAGCGGCACGATTTCCAGCGCTAACGTTACGTCCGTAACGGTTACATGTACCAATAACCTGTATACCGTGGGCGGTGCGGCAAGCGGGCTTAGCGCTATCGTAGTACTGCGAAATAACGGCGGAGACGATTTAACCATAACGGCGAATAGTTCGTTCACCTTTGCAACCTCGATTGCCAACGGTTCCACTTACAACGTTACGATTTTCTCCCTGAAACCGTATGCCCCGCTGGAGACGGTTTCAGGCCAAACGTGCACGCTGACCAACGGCAGCGGCACGATAAACGCCGCAAATGTTACGAACATAACGCTTACATGCACCAGTTCTGGAGAAAACTAGGTGATTATGAAAAGAAATCTTAACATGGCGGCGATTTTCTTCTATTTTATCGTAGGCGTTGCGTTGCTTGATCCCGCTGAAATTCTTGCGGGTGACTTTGGCGGTGAGATAGTGGAAGTGGAAGGCAAAGTTATGGTAACGTCCAGCGGCGGCGCGGCAAAAACCGTTGAAGCCGGTTTCAGAATAAAACCCGGCGATACCATAGAAACGGGGAATGACGCTTTCGCTGAGATACAGTTCGACGACGGCAACGTAACCGCAGTAAATGAAAACAGCAGGCTTACGATAAAGAGACTGTTCATAGGTAAAGATCAAAGCAAGCAGTCGATAATCGGCCTTTCATTCGGCAAAATAAAGAATTCCGTTATAAAACTCGTGCATAAAAAATCGAAGTTCGAAGTTCATACGAAATCCTCCTTCATGGGCGTAACCGGAACACCGCCGTGGGTGGTGGGCGCTTTCCCGGGCAAAATCGGCGGTAAGTTCGTAACCGAAATAGATCTTTTGGGCAAGCCGGGCGACGAAGGCGGAGTCTTCGTGCGAGGCTCCGATTCCGACTCAACGGAGGTCATACTCACGGCGGGTACCAGGACGATAGTCGAACTGGGAATGCCGCCCATATCGCCGTTCGCAATCGACATGGGCCGCTTTCATGACCTGAACACGCTTATGCCGCTCAGGATATTGAGAGGAAAAATTGAAAGAAAAAAGATCGTCGGTGATAAACTGATGGACCTGGTAAACAGTCACATAACGCGGGAACTCTCGTTGGTTGAAGACGAAAACCCTGGCGAATCGGTAACGGGCGAGGAAACCGAAAGCCAACTCAGCCTGGGCGACAACCAGATAAGCGGTATCGGCGAAGATGCCACGCCAGCTGGCTCGATGATAAATATTAGAGTGAATATCGATAATCGGTAGGTTATATTGCCGAGGGAGTATGAAAACCCCCGTACTGCTTTTTTGCGCTTTTCTGACTCTGTGTACGCACTCCCCCGCCGCGGGCGAGGAGTTTTCCTCTAAAACGGTTGTTCGCGTAAACGATAACTTCGGAAGGTGGGAGGGTAACTCCGCTTCCAAAAAAGAGGGCGAGCAAAATCTTCTGTACTTCTCCGCGTCCTACGCAAAATCCAGGTATGGGATTACCGCACTGGGAACCTATGCCAAAACTTCCTACCTTTACAACGGCGCTGGCGACGACTTTAATCTTGCAACGATGCTGGACAGCGCGGTTTCGAGTTTTTATAAAATAAAGGACGCCGGCGGGTTTAACGTCCGCATGGGGCTTGATCTCAATATACCTACCGGGCGCGCCGGCTTTTCCGAAAAAGAGCTGGGGGCGTTGTTTCTTGATAACGTAAGCCGCGACCTTACCCTTGTAACCTCCTTCGGCAAAGGCCTTGATGTTTCGCCGAGCATCGTAGTAAGCAAGCCCGGCAAACGCATCGTAGCCGGTCTGGGAATAAAATATACCCTGACGGGCGAATACGATCCCACCACTGAAAGGAATAACGACAATTACAGTCCGGGCGACGTTATTAAAATTATTGCAAGCATGCAGGGGCGTCTCTTTAAAAATACTATATTGCTTTTCGACGCGGATATGGAAACAAGCAGCCGTGATCGGCAATCCGGTCAGGACGTATTCAAACTTGGGAACCTTTATGATTTAAACCTGCGGCTGATACAAAGGTACGGTTCCGTAAGGGCGACTTATTTCGCTTCGTACGGCTTCCAGAACAAAAACCAGATGCTGGGAACCGGCGGTATTACCACCGAAGACAGAAACACCAATAACAACAGCTACCGCCTGTTCATAAACCTTCACAACCAGATTGTAAAATGGTTTGGCCTGCAGGCTATAGCTGGATACAAAAAAATATTGAAAAACGGCTATGACTCCAGCTCCATGCTTTACGACGGAGGGTACAGCAAGGGGTATTTTGGCATGGGCTTCTTTTTCGGCGTCTCCAGGAGCCTGTTATGTACGGTGAACTTAAGAACGTTCAGGCTGTTCAACGACCAGGATTCGTGGGAACCGGTGGGTGATACATACACTGGCTATAACGTGGACGTCGGGTTTTTGTATACGTTTGGCCGCTGATCTTGGTGCAAAAAAAAAGGGATAAGATAGAATCCCGCCTGGGCGCGTGGCTTTCCCTCCTCAGCGAGTTCCGTATTGGGCTGGCTATGGTTGCCGCCGTTTTTGCTTTATTCTTTGCCGATTTTTCAATTCTGGAAGAGCTTTCGCTAAAAATATTCGATCTCAACTTCAAGGCGCAGGGCGTTGTGGAAAGCCGGAAGGATGTGGTAATAGTCGCCATCGACCAGAAGAGCCAGGAAAAGTTCGGCAGGTGGCCGTGGTCCAGGATGGTGATGGTAGACCTCATAAACAGGTTAAACGGCTTTAAACCGGTGGCGATAGGGCTTGATATGGTTTTTTCCTATTCGGAAAAAAGACCGGACCTTGTTTTGGCCAGGAAACTTATGGAAAGACTTGAAAAAAAAACCTCGCAGGACAAAGAACTTTTCATGCGGATAAAAAACGCGGCGGAATTCTCTGACGTGGACAAGCGGCTGGCCGAGGCTTTTAAAAATGCGGGCAACGTTGTGCCGGGATATTTCTTTTTCATGAACCCGGAAGAGGTAAAAGGGCTTGGGCTGAACAACAAGGCTGATTACAGAATCATACGCAGGCACGGGTTTCGATCTTACAGGCTGCCGGAAAGCAAAAACAGGAATTTCAACCTCTACGAAGCGGTGGGGGTAAAACCCAACATCAAACCACTTACCAATGCCGCCGCTCTTTCCGGTCATTTCAACCTGTTCCCCGATAAAGACGGCATCTGCCGCCGCATAAATAACTTGATAGCGTTCAATGGGAAATATTTCCCCTCGTCGGCCATGCAGATTTTAAGCGTGGCCAACGGTATGGCGCCCACCACGGTTGTGTTTGAAGAATACGGCGTACACGGCTTTTATATAGGCGATACCTTTATACCGAGCGATGAATACGGCCGGACGATTCTTAACTTCTACGGGCCGGAAAATTCTTTCAAGCGCATATCCATAGCGGATGTTCTGGAAGGAGGGATTCCCGACGAGAAGTTGGCGGCCATCCTTGAAAACAAGATAGTGCTGGTGGGCGCCACCGCGAAGGGTATCTACGACATACGCAACACCCCCTTCGGCAGTATGGCGGGAATAGAGCTGCAGGCAACCTTCATACAGAACGTTCTAGACGGTACGGTGCCCAGGCGAAGCGGCTGGTTTTATCTGTTCGACGCAGGTTCGATACTGGCGCTGGGGCTTTTACTCACGCTTGCGATGCGACGGCTGAAGCCATTTAGCGGGGGTGTTCTAGCCGTTTTACTGATAGCGTTTTACGTCTATTTCCAGCGGCATATGTTCATAGAACAACATACGCTTTTGAACGTGCTTTATCCGGTAATAACCGTCATTTTAGTTTACGGCGGTATCGTCTTTTACAAGTACGCCGTAGAAGCGGGGGAAAGGCGTTTCGTAAAAAGGGCATTCGAGTTTTACCTGGCGCCGAGGGTCATCAGCAGCATAATGGACAATCCCGACGAACTTCATCTGGGAGGCCATACCAGGATACTTACAGCATATTTTTCGGATATACAAAACTTTTCTTCCTTTGCGGAGCATATGACGCCTGCCCGGTTGGTGGAACTTCTAAATGAATACCTCACTGAAATGACGGAGATAATAATGGCTAACGGCGGAACGCTGGATAAATACATCGGCGACGCTATGATGGCGTTTTTCGGCGCGCCGGTGTCTGACCAGAACCACGCGGTAAAGGCGGTAAGGACATCTCTGCTATGTCAACGCAAGCTGGCCCAGCTGCGCGAAAAGTGGGCGGCGCAAAAACTGCCGAACGTCAAAGCTCGAATAGGCCTCAATACCGGTGAAATGATGGTGGGTAATATGGGCTCTACTCAGAGGTTCGATTACACAATCATGGGAGACGAAGTAAACCTGGCCTCGCGCCTTGAGCAGGTGAACAAACAATACGGAACATATATCTGCATATCCAAAAGTACGCGAGACGTTATAGCGGACGAGTTCGAGATAAGGGAACTGGACATCATAAGGGTGGTGGGCAGGCAAACCCCCGTACGCATATACCAGCCGCTGGGCTTTAAAGGAGAACTTACGCGTCATCAGGCCGACTGGCTTGGGGCTTACGAGTCGGCGCTGGCGTTTTACGAATCGCGCAAATGGGAAAGGGCGCTGAAGATATTCACAAAGGTCGTGGAGATAAATAAAAACGACGTTACCGCACGGCGCTACATTAAAAGGTGCGAAACATTCATTAGTGATCCGCCTGCGCCGGACTGGGACGGCGTGTTTTCCATGACCGTAAAGTAGACGCCGAAGCTGACTATGCCCGCGATTGCATGTCCATGGCAAACTTCTCCTGCTATTGTCACCCTGAGTTTATCGAAGGGCTGAGCCTGTCGTGGTTCGACGAGTTCACCATGACAGGTATCGGCTCACCATGACAGGTATCGGCTCACCATGACAGGTATCGGCTCACCATGACAGGTATCGGCTCACCATGACAAACTGTCACCCTGAGTTTATCGAAGGGCTATATTTAATTTATTTACCGAGCATCGCATCTATTGCAGATTCAAACACCTCGAAAGGCTGAGCGCCGCGCAGCATACTACCTTCCACCTCGCCCTTGCCGTTAAGCCTGCCTACGATAAAGGAGGGGGTACCTCTTACTCCGCTTGCGCCGCCTGCCCGAAAGTCCTTTTGGATATCATTTGCATATCGACCTTCTTTGAGGCATTTTTTGAAATCCCTTTTTTTCAATCCAAGTTTTTTTGCGTTTTTTACCAGATCAGAAATACTCATGCGTTTTTGATTCGAAAAAATCATATCGTGCATCTCCCAGAATTTTCCTTTTTCGCCGGCGCAGTACGCGGCTTCTGCGGCCTTTGCGGCCTTTTTATGAAAGGACAGCGGGAAGTCTTTGTAGACATGCTTTACTTTTCCGGTATTGATATACTTTTTCCTTATTTTGGGCAGCGTATTGCGGTAGAACCCGGCGCAGAAAGGACATTCATAGTCGGAAAACTCCACCATAAACACCTTTGCGCCGCTGCTTCCCATAACAGGGTCGCCCTTGATATCCACCTTGATACCAGCAGATTCCGTCCGGGACGGGGCACGGGCAATTATAATATCCTTTATTTTTCTTATGTCCTTTTTGATATACGAAACATCTTTGCCTATGCGGGAGATGTCTTTACGCAACTCCCTTATCTCTTTCGTCAGGTCAGGTGACGAATCTTTTGATTCGGCGGGATAGAAAGTCGCAAAAACCAGCAAAAGCGCCAAAGGTAAAACAGATAAAAACTTTTTCATTTCGATTCTCCTAAAAATACGATCAATTGATTTTTTCACTTATTCGCGAGTTTCCAAGTTTTCAAGTTTTTAAGTTGTTGATAGTTTAACCATATCTTATGATAAGTAAAAATGGGTATTTATCTTTGAACTCTTTCAGCGTGGTTAACAGC
Organism: bacterium; assembly: GCA_036244935.1. Taxonomy (GTDB): domain Bacteria; phylum Nitrospinota_A; class UBA7883; order JACRGQ01; family JACRGQ01; genus BTTC01. The sequence continues at coordinate 6,689 of BTTC01000039.1, forward strand.
CTGTCAACCGCTGTCTTATCATGCGTTTTGTTTCAGCATATTATTAATCGCTTTTGCGGAATCGGCTCGTGAGACTGCGTTACAACATTCCGGTTTTTGAAAAACTCACCGAGCGGGAACTCGTTTCCATTTACAACATAGCGGAGGTCAAAAGATACAAAACCGGTGAAATCATCATAAGGGAGGGGGATACCGACCAGACGTTTTACCTGATCCTTGAAGGATCGGTGGGTATATTCAAGGAAACCCGTGGCCGTCAAAACCGGATCGCAATCCTGACGGGGGGGGACTGGGTTGGGGAAATCGCCCTGGTCAGAAACACGCCCAGGGTCGCCTCGGCTGTAATGTTTAAACCTTCGGTGCTTATGGGGATAACGCCGAAGGCTTTCTACACATTGCCGAAAAAACTGCAGTCGCATATTCAAAAACATCTTTACGAGCTTTCGACAAAAAGGCTTGAATTGCTGCAGTCTCAAAACATGATCGGCAAACAAAAAACCAAAGAGCTCGGCTCCTACATCAATCAGCTTCAAAAGAAAAACGACGACGCAATGGCGGAAACGATAGATAAGATCATAAAAAAAATACCAAAACTGCCCAGGTATGCCGGTGATCTGGCGATGAAGCTGCTGGATGAAAAAACGTCTGCGGTGGAGGTGGCGGAATCGATCAAAACCGACCCGTCGTTAACCAGCCTGGTGCTTAAATCGGTCAACTCGGCATATTACGGGCTGCCAAGCAAGGTGTCAGACCTTTACCGCGCCTTCCTGCTGCTGGGTTTCAGCCAGATATCACAGCTTGTTCTGGATAGCGGCATAAAAAAAACGATGCCCAATACGGAGGAGTTCCGCGAACTGCAAACCCACTCATACATCGTTTCCATAATAGCTCATGAAATATCAACCATGGCCGGCAGAAAGAACAAGTGCAGCGTCAACAGCACGATAGGATTACTGCATGACCTGGGCAAAAGCATCATATTTCTTTTAAAACGGCAAAATCCCAGGTCAAAGGAACTGATCGGCCTGCTGAACCACGCAAACCTGGGCACCGTTTTACTTTCAAGCTGGGGTCTGCCGGAAAACGTATGCACGATAATAGAACTACAGTCCCTGCCGGAATTTACGCCGCCGGAAAACATGCATGAGGAGTCGCGGGACGAACTTTCGGTACTTTACATAGCGCATCGCTGCGCCGATCAGTTAAGCGAAGATGACGACAAGGAGAAAAAGCACATTTATTTCCATGAATATATGTCGAATTTAAACCTTCCCGATAAATCGATTGAGGAGTTTTTCAAGGGAAACGTTTTACAGACGCTAGTAAAAAACCAGAAACAGTATCCCGAAAAGATCAGGGAAATCATTCAAAATAAGTCAGACGAAGATTGACGCGGCCCAGCGCTACACCCCCTTTGTCACCCTGAGTTTATCGAAGGGCTGAACTTGCCGTGGTTCGACGAGCTAACCATGACAGGTATCGGCTCCCGTACAAAGGGGGCTAAGTAGTAAAAAAAAATTACCATCCCGCTTGGAATAGCAGTACCTGCCTCTTGTCCTCTTCCTGTCCGGCGTAGGCTCCCACTTCCTCGGAATAATTCACGTATGAAATCTTGAATATCCAGAGGTTGGCCTCCAATCCGTACGATATATACCCCTGATTGAGACCTGTTCTGATCTCAAGCATCCTGTGTAATTTGAATTCGGCTCCCAGATGCAGCCTTTTGGGAATATCGCTGTCGCTGCCTACGTTACCTGTAAGATCCCACCAATCGAACGCGAAGGTGGCTGGTATGGGGCCCAGCTTGCTATGCAATGCAACGCCCAGGTTGACCGACTGCTTCAGCAAACCGGCCTCTCCGAAACCCATGTCCCCCAGGTTCCTGATGGAAATGCCGAACGACGGCTTAAACCTATGCTTTTCCAGTGTATATATGGCGCCGAGGTTCAAACCCAAACCGGTTTTTGATTTCAAGTCATTAGCAAAGTCGTAGTTGGCATCTGCCAGATCAACGGCAGTGTATCTTTTGTTAACGCCCCGCCTTTGGATTATCTTTAACGTCGTGCCCAGCTGCAGCTTGTTTTTGTTTTTAAGTTTATATCCCCTTGCCAGCGCTGCGATGAGACCCGTATCGGCTTTTATGTTCGCATCTATGTAGGGGTAGGAAGGCTGATGCACAGACATGTTAAACGTTGCGTTTGCCAGGAAACCGATCTCGAAATTTCGCTTGGTATAATTCGGGAAATACGCAAGCCGGGCGTACTGGTCTTTGCCGACGTACTTTTTTAGCGTGTCCACCGTTCCGGAAATGTTGCTGTTGTCGATGTTGCTGATGTCGTTGACCATATCCAGAGTGTTTTGCGAAACCTCAACCAGAAAAGTCGGCGGTATCGGAAGCACGATCCTGCCGTCTTTCACGGAGTTCAGTCCCGCCGGGTTATAGAAGGCGGCGTTCTCGTCATTCGCCACGGCGGTGAATGCGTTGCCCATGCCGAGCGGACGTATACCGCTGTAAAGCGATTCCATCGTGGCTCCGCTTGCCGTGCCGTTAAAAACAAAAACGGTTGCCAGAATAAGCAGAAAATTTCTCACCATTTTTCCACCTCTGAAATTCATTACTGCAAGCAGTTTTGAAGATAAGTTTCCAGTTCGTTGGTATCCAATCCGCCGCCGTCCAGATCGGTCGTATCGGTAATCTGTACCTGGTTGGTTGCAGCGGCGACGTCGCAGTTGCCGCTATCAATGGTAGCAAGCAGATCGTTTATCATCTGGGCGACTTCCGCATCGACGAACTGTTCGATGTTGTTAACGCTAAGAACCGTGCTGCCAAGCGTAGCCGTTACGTAAAGCCCCACGTTTAAGGCGCCGAAGGCGTTTGTGGCGGGCACCGCCGTGCTCAACATTATTGCCAGGGTGTCGAAGCCGTCGCACCCGGCGACACTGTTGTTGTTATTACTATCGCAAAAAATGGGCGTGCCGGAGGTTGTGTTGTAACCCCCGGTTGTCGTGTCGGCTGGGTTTACTCCCATCGCCATGACTCCGGCGGTTGCCTGGGCGATGGTCAGCTGCAGGCTCTGATCGCTGTTAAGCAAGCTGATGTTAGTGCTGCCGCAGGTTGTACTGCCGCCAATTCCACACAGCACCTGTACCGCCCTGTCGATGTTTTCCAAGTCCGTCAGGTTTAAACTTCCTGATGGAAACAGGAAGGCTATGGCCTGAAAATCCGATCCGAAACCGGTACCTGACGCGGTATCCTCGGCGTTTTTTATGAAATCAAGAACGGAGAGTCCAGACAGCCCCATGTAGGCGGCGGCCAGCATCTGCGCGTCTTCAGCGGACGAACAGCTCAAATTGGAAGCGTCGGTGCCGCACTGCCCCAGCATCACATCAACCGCTTCGGCATACTGTTCGTTGTCTATAAGGTTTTGCACACTCTCTCTTTTAGCCTGCGAAGAGCTTTTGTCTCCCAAGAACTCCAACATGTTGCTTCCGCAACCGCCGACCAAGAGAGAAACGACAATGGCCGGCAAAATAAATTTATATCCGGTTAGCATTAGCAGCCTCCATACAGTATTATCCCGTCTTTATTTTTTATACGGTTAAAAAATTTATGATTACCAGGTATTCTATCGATGAATTCAAAAGTCTCTTTGATGACTTTAACACACAATACCTCTTAATTAAAAAACAAGTCATGTTTTGGTAGTGTATCAGTTTGAAAACTTCAAATTTTATGACCCCAACCAAATCTGATTCACGACAAACCGTTTGCAACGGCTGATGCGTATTCCGGTGAAATCGGCCACCCATTCCGTTTCAATTCGGCCACCCATCGGAGCGTAGCGACGCCGGAGTTTTGATTTTCCCTTAGTGGCCGGTTTGAGTCAAATTTCTTTTCG
>BTTC01000040.1:0-10586 GCA_036244935.1 bacterium
GAGGTTATCGATTATTACGTTAATTGGTTTTGTGATCGATCTGACGATAAAAACGCTTGTGATTAAAGAAATCAAAACACCAACAAAACCCATCACATACAGCGTCAAGAAAAGTTTTTCGTTTGTAGCGCGGGCCAGGGCCACGTCCTTTTGCATCAACAGCGCCTGGCCTTTAACCATATCGTTGAGAGTCCGCTTTATTTTAAAAGCAGTCGGGGCGGCTTTAGTGCCAAGCCATCTGTTGGCGAGGTTCCATTCCTTACCCCCTCTGATTTTGAAAATTTTGGGAGGAAGGGCTTTGAACTCATCCCTTGCGGCTTTGAATGCTTTATAGGACTTAAGCTGTGCGGCAGTTAAAAGACTGGTTTTGCGTGAAAGGTCTACAAACCGCCTTTCGTTCTTTGCCCATAGTTTTGTGAACTGCTCATGGAATTTTTCGTCGCCGGAAAGGAGATAGGCTCTGATCGCTCCCAGCCCCAGCCCCAACGTACCCCTTACATCGGCCATCATTCCGAATAGAGCTTTGCGCTCGGGTGTTGCGCTGTAATTGGCTTCCAAATCAATCATTCTCGTAATTTCCCTGGACATAATGACTGCCTTCGGCACCGCTTCCGTGAAAAGTATCTTGTTGGCGGGAAGGTTGTCCGGGGAATTTGCGATATCCTCTATCTCCTTTTGGTACCCTTTGAAATCTCGGAAATGAGCTTGCATTGTTTTCAACTTCTCGATATTGGCCGGTACCGTCCAGTGTTTCGAGAACTCTTCCATCTTCAACAGGGCGCTGTCAATCCCTTCCCACGCCTTTGCGCGCTGTTCCTTGAATTTCGGCGCGCCGAGGATTATCCAGCCCCGCAAAGCGGCAAGTGAATGGTTTATCCCGTTAAGCAGCAAAACGCCCGTCCTTGCCGTAGGCGCCCGCAGGTCTATAACCCTGTCCGTGATCATCTGCGTATTTTTTACTTGCCAGATGGAGATAAGGATAATGGCCACCATAATCAAGATCATCAATCCGGGGATAGCGAATATCTTCATGCCAAGCGATTTGTTTTTAAACATTATTCTCCTCCATTTTGTTTAGTTCTTTAGCCGCGGAATGAATCGCGGCCAATTGTTTGCTTTGTAAAACTCTTTCTATGACCAGAAGGATCACAACCTTATCCTTGACTTTCCCCATACCGAGGATGAAGTCGATTTCCACCGAAATACCGAAATTAAGCGAGCTGTCGATGTCTTCTTCGGTGATATCGAGAACCTCAGAGACCGTATCCACAATAATCCCCATAAGCCTGCCGTGTAGATTGACGACGATAATGCATGTCTCCTTGTCGTATTCCTTTTCCGGCATACCGAATTTCATGCGTAGGTCGACAATCGGGATTACACTGCCCCTGAGGTTTATCACTCCTTTCACATAGTCGGACAAGTTGGGAATGGAAGTAATTTCGATAATGCTGATGATTTCATTTACGGACAATATCTCAATGCCATATTCCTCCTTGCCAATAATAAAAGAGAGATATTTGCCTGATAGGTCCTCCAGCACTTTGGAGTCGGAGCCGGTACCTGTTTCACTTAAAGCAGCAGTACTCATAAAAAACCCCTTATGGTTATTTTCCCATTAAATAACTATCGGCCGACCAGCTTTCTTGATTTTTACGTATATGTATTTCCATGCTTGCTATTATTGGCGCAGCTGGCAAATCCACCGGCCCGAAGTAAGGCGACCATGGCCGGCAAACCAGCCTTTTCCGGAACGACGGAAAAGCGAATCCTGCCTGTTCGCCAGCTACTTTCTCAACGGGAAAAACCGCTTTCTATCGTTAATTATAAGCTCGAAATGATTCCATATCAAGCAGGATGTTATACCGCGACCAAATGGACGCAACAGGTAGAGTTAGGCAAGGCACCGATCATCATCACGCAGCGTAGCCGCAGTTTTTTCGCAAGGGGCATTCACTGCAGGCGGGTTTTGGTTTGCAGTGATATTTCCCGTGGGCTACCAAAAGAGCATGGTACTCGTTGTAAAGTTTTACGCTTCCCGGCAGGTTATCCATGAAATGGGCGCGTGCCGGTTCGTACCCGGTTTTTACCGGAAAAATGCCGTACCTTTCGCTGAACCTGAGGGTGTATTTGTCAATTACGAACGTCAACCTCCCGGCACCGTAGAGCAGTATTGAATCGGCTGTTTCCGGCCCTATTCCGTAAACGTTTAAAAGGGTTTCACGTATTTTGGGGAGTTTTGTTTTTTGTAAAGAAGTTCGCCAGTCGCCACCGTCAAGGGATGCGAAAAAATCAAGGAGCGCTTTCAACCGTTTGGCCTTAAGGTTATAGTAGCCGCTGGGCTTTATAAATTTTGCAAGTTTTTTTTCGGGCATGACGTGAATTTTTTCAAAATCCAGCAAGGATGCCTTTTTCAGATTATCGATGGCCTTTTCCACGTTTAGCCATGATGTGTTCTGCGTCAGCACTGCGCCTATGCATACCTCGAAATCCGTTTCCCCCGGCCACCAATGCTGCGGCCCGAAGTGGTTTAACAGGCAATCGTATATCGCCGTAAGATTTTTAGATTCTTTTTTTTGGGATTTTTTGGGAGTAGACATAGAAAGCAAGTATACCGCAGCAGGAATCGGCGGTCACGTAACGCGGCTGTATCGCAAATTTTTTGGCGAAAACAAAAAATGGGTTCAGAAATAACCCAAACCGCCCATTAAATTGATTCTGATCGTAAAATCGTAAAATTTTTAGATTTAGAAAAAATCTGAAAAAGTGTCAAGATGTTTTACAATTCGTGTTTTTAACAACATGTTGTTTTTATGGAGATTCCCACTTTTCGGAAAAAATCGGTGTTAGGATTCTTTACACTTTCTCCAATAAGCTGGCACGTTGGTTTTGCGCTTTTCAAATAAATTCAGATAGTTACGACTAGTCAAAATCATGGCATAGAAGTTGAATAACTATATGGTACATCGAAGGGAGTCCATTATGTATATTAGCAACATTGAAACGACTGAAAGAGCAAACCGGCGACTCAGGATTTTGTTGTCGTCTCTTGTAATCCTCGTTGCGGCATTGCTGTTTCAACGATTTACGACTGGTGATATTTTCATTAACTCGAACCCGCAGCTTACGACGGTTTATCAGGCCGTGCATCTGGATAACGGCGAGATATACTACGGGACTCTAGAAAATCCCAATACGCCTTTCATAATTATGCGGGATGTCTTTTACTTCGCAGTTGCGGTCGATGAAAACGGCCAGAAATCATCAACTGTTTTTATCAAGAGGGAAAGCGAATTACATAGCCCCAAAGGCATGTATATCAATTCGAAACGTGTCCTGTTAATAGAGCCCGTATCCCCCTCTTCAAAAGTGGCGTATATGATTAGAGAATTGAAATCAAAAGCCGGAGCCGAGAAAAAAAGCGGAGACGTTGATAAGCATACGCAAAAGCAGCCCAATTTTACCTGTTGCGACGGCCCCTATTCGATATAAGCCCGCCTGTACAGAAAGCTTTGCCGTTTACTTTGTAGATAAATGCCAGCAGTTCCGCGATCACCTTGTAGAGGTCTGGCGGTATCTCGTTGTCTATCTCAAGTTCGGAGAGAACTTCCACCATATCGCTGTCTTGCTGTATGGGAATGCCGTGTTCTTTTGCAATCGCTATTATCCTGTCCGCGCGCTTCCCCCTGCCTTTGGCCGCCAGCTTGGGCGCGCCGTCTTTTTGCGCGCTGTATTTAAGCGCAACCGCTTTTTTTTGTTTTTCATTTTTCTTTCTCATTTCCGTTTTTCGTCGTACCGCCGTTTACGCCTTCACGTTAAGAAGATTTTTTACGGGCAGCTTCATTTCCCCCAAAACCTCTTCGGTCAAAAAATCGATGGAAGCTCTATGAACATGAAACCCGGCGGAACAGCCCAACGCTTTCAGCGATGCCGTAAGCTCCGGCAACTGTTTTTCTACTTTGTTTACAGCTTCATCCGTCGACAAGTATATAATGCCTTCAATCCGTTCCCTTAGCGAAGTAATTTCGGCGCGCAGCGGTCCGATACGGCTCATTTCAAGCATCAACGTCAAACGAATAGCTTCTTTACGCCAATCTTTTCCGGCCTTTCCCCTTGTCCCGTCGCGTTTTACGTACAGCCTTGCGGTGGACAGATTTTGGCCGTTCCAGTAAGGGAGCTGCCAGCTCTTATACTCCTGCGTATCGGACAGGTTCATAAGCTGGCGCAGTTCAATATTTTGCAGCGCCTTTGTTACAACGCTTAAAGCACGGCGGCGGGCCGGGTTTTCCATTAAAAATTTTTCGAGGGTTTGCTTCAAAATCAAAAGCGAGCGTTTAAGGTTTTGCGTTGGAACATCTTTGTACATCAATTCTGATTCGTGAAAAAGGCCCAGAAGCGCAAGGATGTTTTTGCTTTTCCCCGTGTAGCGCATTACGATATTTTTCAGTTCGGCCATCACTTTTTCGATACCGGAATTTTCCAGCAAATTTTTGGACAATCCGGCAACAAGCGTTTCCAGTTCACCCAGCATCGAACCGATACCAGAACTGGAAGGCAGGTACAATCGTAAAAGTCCCGCCGTTCTTTCCTGCAGCGGCGTGTCGTTTAAAAGCAGGGATACGACCAGCTGCGGCTCAAGACTTTCGATTTTTACAAGTATCGATTCGCCAGCCGCAAAGCTTTTTGCGGTGGCCGCCAGCATATCGATACCGCGAATCCGCACCAGCGCGCCGTGCGGGCCGAAAGACCTGATAACCTTCGCTTCTAGAATCTCTCCTTTTGTAAAGAGGGACGTTGAGTTCGCTGCATTGGCTTTAAGAATGCCGCGCAATAAGGAGCTTCCGATTCCGCTTACCGTTTTCATCACGAATCAGATGAATCAGGGGCGATTTCAGAGTTGGGATCAGACCTTGATGTTAAGCAGACGGCCATGCTGGGACGGGTCGATCGGCATACCGGATTCCGGTTTCTGGTTTTCCTCAACTGCCCGTTTTTTCGCGGTTTCCTGATGCTGCTGCGGGTTTTCATGGCGGCTACGGTCTTCATCGCGGATAGGTAAATCTTCCTTCGGTTCAAGCTGCTGAACCTCCACCTTTTTGAGGTCGGATTGTTTGTCCATCAGAGTCTTGAACTGTTCAGCCGTAAGACCCCCCTGCTGCTGCGCCACGCTTTGCATACGCTCGGCGGCGTTGCTCATCTGCAGCACGGTCTGCAGTCCTACCGATTGCATTTTGTCCTCTCCTTATACCTTTTGTACTTACCCATACTCACCATTCTAAATGAGCGTCAATCAACAGTCAATTGCCGACTGTAGCCTAATTCGGCTATACTTGATCTCCAATTATTGAATCGGTTGTATGGGAGGAAAACTTTAGATGTCCGAAGAAAGCGAACAGATACGAATACGCAGGGCGCGCCTGGCCGAGTTGAGAAAAAACGGTCCCATTCCGTATGTGAACCGTTTCACGCCGTCGCACTCTGTCGCCGATTTGCTGTATAAGTACTCAAAATTTTCCGCCGCCGAGCTGGAAGAACAAAAACCCGGAGCGCTTATTGCGGGAAGGATCATGTCGCTAAGGGGTCATGGTAAAACCCTTTTCGGCCATATCCAGGACGGCACGGCCAAAATACAGATTTACGTCAAAAAAGATGAAGCGGGCGAAGAAGAATATTTGCAGATAAAAAAACTCGACATCGGAGACATCATAGGCGTTGATGGAAAAATTTTTATAACAAGAACCGGAGAGCTGACCTTGCGCGCCTCGAAGGTAACGCTTCTCAGCAAATCACTCAGGCCGCTGCCGGAAAAGTGGCACGGTCTGAAAGACGTGGAAATACGTTACAGGCAAAGGTACGTCGACTTGATGGTGAACCCGGAAGTGCGCGAAATTTTTAAAGCAAGGGCGCGGATCATTAAAGAGATCAGGAACTTTCTGGATGAAATGGATTTCCTTGAAGTGGAAACACCCATGATGCAGCCAATCCCCGGCGGCGCCGCCGCGAAGCCTTTCACAACCCGCCACAACGCTCTCAACATGGACCTCTACCTGCGTGTGGCTCCGGAGCTGTACCTGAAAAGGCTTATCGTCGGCGGGTACGACAGGGTCTACGAGATAAACCGCAGCTTCAGGAACGAAGGCATATCAACCGATCACAACCCCGAGTTCACGATGCTGGAATTTTATATGGCATATGCGGATTACCACATGCTTATGGACTTGACGGAAAAAATGCTTTCGCGGACTGCAAAAACGGTTTGCGGCTCCACTACGGCAAAATATGACGGCCTGGATATAGAGTTCGGCGGCAGTTGGGCGCGCCACACGTTTTTCGGCGCTTTGAAGGAGATTGGCGGAGTCGCTGACGGCATCTTGAACGACATGCGGATGGTGGAGGATTTTTTACGGGAGCAGGGAGTAAAAACAACCAAAACGGAAAAAGGCGCAAAGGCGCTTGAAAAACTGTTCGAGGTTGCCGTAGAGCCGAAATTGATACAGCCGACGTTCATTTACGATTTCCCGCTGGAGCTTTCGCCTCTTGCAAAGGCCAGGGAAGACAACCCGGACATTGCGGAACGATTCGAGCTGTATATAGGCGGCAAGGAAATAGCAAACGCCTATACGGAGCTGAACGACCCGGAAGATCAGTTGAAACGTTTCGAACGGCAGGTAGAGATGCGAAAATCGGGCGACGCGGAGGCTCACCATATGGACGAGGATTACATAAACGCCCTGGAATACGGAATGCCGCCGACGGCCGGGGAAGGCATAGGGATAGACCGCCTTACGATGCTGCTTACCGGCAAGACGTCCATAAGGGAGGTCATCCTTTTCCCGCAGTTGAAAAGCCTGAAATAATCCCTGAACCCCTGTTTCTTAAAAAAGTTGTTTCTTTAAATTATTTTCGCAATAATGAAAAATGACCGTGTTTTTTAAACAATCGAAAAATATGACTTGCAAAACAACTGAATCTTCTTTATAGAACATCGACTATGGCTTTAAGAAAATCTAAAAAGACGGCAAAAAAGAAACCTGAAAAATATCTGGTAATCGTGGAGTCGCCGGCCAAAGCCTCCACCATACGCCAGTACCTCGGGCGCAGCTTTGACGTAAAGGCGTCCGTAGGACATATCCGCGACCTACCTAAAAGCACTCTGGGCGTAGATGTAGAAAATGGTTTCAAGCCGAAGTACATCACCATCAAGGGAAAAGCGGGTATCGTAAAGGAACTCAAATCCGCGGCAAAAAAAGCGGACATAATATACGTCGCACCCGACCCCGACCGCGAAGGGGAAGCGATAGCGCAGCATATCCGTGAAGTTATCGACCAGGACGAAAAGATATACCGCGTAAGTTTCAATGAGGTAACAAAAAAGGCGGTGAGGGCCGCACTGGAAAATCCGCACCAGATAGACATGAAAAAGGTTAACGCCCAGCAGGCTAGGCGGACGCTGGACAGGCTTGTCGGATATAAGCTGAGCCCGCTTTTATGGAGCAAGGTACGCAACGGACTTTCCGCAGGCCGCGTCCAGTCGGTAGCCATGCGGATTGTAACGGAACGCGAAAAGGAAATAGAGGCCTTTGTCGCAAAGGAATACTGGTCGATCAAATGCCGACTTAAACCGAAAGACAAAAACAGTTTCGAGGCAAAGCTGCACCATATCGACGGAAAAAAATTCGAGCTTGGCAACGAGGCGGACACGAAAGAGGCCGTTGAAACCATCAAAAACGAAAAGCTGACGGTAGACTCGCTAACGGTAAAAGATAAAAAAAGAAATCCGCCGCCGCCGTTTATTACAAGCACCATGCAGCAGGCGGCATCTCAGAGATTGCGGTTTCCCGCGTACAGGACGATGAAGGTTGCCCAGAAGCTGTACGAAGGGATGGAAATTGAAAGCCGTGAAAAAACAGGGCTTATCACTTACATGAGAACGGATTCCGTGCGCGTGGCGGGCGAAGCGCTTGAGGAAGTGAGGAAGTATATCGGCGACAATCTGGGTTCCGACTACCTGCCTGAGAAACCGAATTTTTATAAAAGCAGGAAAACCGCACAGGAGGCGCACGAAGCCGTAAGACCCACATCCCCGGCAAGGACTCCCGAATCTATAAAACAATTCCTGTCGGCAGACGAGTTCAAGATATACGAACTCATATGGAAGAGGTTCGTGGCGAGCCAGGTGAAACATGCAGTTATCACAACGACGACCGCGGACATCGCCGCAGGGCGTTACACGATTCGCGGCACCGGTTCACGCACGAAGTTCGATGGTTTTTTGAGGATCTACCTCGACGTGGAGGATAACTCCAAAGAACCGGAAAACATCATACCGCCGCTGGAACAGGGGGAAGGTGTCAACCTGGAAGAGATCACCCCGAACCAGCACTTCACGCAGCCCCCGCCCCGGTATTCCGAGGCGACGCTGATACGCGAACTGGAAGAGCAGGGCATAGGGCGTCCCAGCACATACGCCGCCATCATGGGAACCATCCAAAGCAGGGACTACGTGGAGACCATCGAAAGGAAACTCCACCCTACAAAACTGGGGCGGCTTATTACCGATATGCTGGTAAAACATTTTGCCGAGATAATGAATATAAAATTTACGGCGCAGATGGAAGAGAACCTCGACGCCGTTGAAGAAGGCGCAAAAAACTGGGTGACTTTGCTGGAGGAGTTTTATTCGCCGTTCATCGGCGCGCTTGATGCGGCGGAAAAGAACATGGAGTGCGTCAAGGAAGATGGAAAGTCCGATGAGATATGCGATAAGTGCGGATCGGAGATGACTGTAAAGTTCGGCAGGTTCGGCAGGTTTTTGGCATGTTCAAAATATCCCGAGTGCAAAAATACGAAACAGCTTTCAAAAAACGGCGAAACGAAAAGTGAACCGGAAAAAATCGACGAAAAGTGTCCCACATGCGGCGAAGGAATGGTGATCCGCTCAGGAAGGTTCGGCAAATTCATCGCCTGCTCAAAATATCCGGAATGTAAAACAACAAAACCGGTTACGCTCGGTATAAAGTGTCCTAAAAAATGCGGCGGCGAACTGGTGGAACGGCGCACGAAAAAAAGGCGCATTTTTTATGGATGCGCCAGTTATCCCAAGTGCGATTTCGTAAGCTGGGAAAAGCCGGTAAGTGAAGCCTGCCCGAAATGCTCAAGCCCGTATCTTGTATACGCAAAAAGCGCAAAGCCGGACGTAACAGCTCTGAAATGTCCCGTCAAGGAATGCGACTTCACGAAGGAGCTGCCCAAACAAGAAGCCGCAAACGCTTAATAATTGCAGGGAAGCGTAGACGGCGGCTGCCCCTTCATACAACAACGTCATGAAAATAGTTTTCTGCAGGTCTCATATGAAAACTCAGCTTTCGGGCGATAGGACGGCGTATTCGGTGGGTTGCGTACCCTCCTTGAAAACTTCGAAGAAGGAATCAGGATTATCCGGCGTGGCGAGTTTGCCGGTTTTTTTGTCTACTTTCATAAAAAGCATATTCGGCGGCGGCACGAACGGGGTTTTTGGTATGTCTTTTACAACTTGCCGCATGTACCTGAGCCATACGGGCGCGGCTGCGCGTGATCCGGTTTCGTTTTTGCCCAGTCTTTCTTCACGGTCTCGGCCCACCCACACTCCGGCCACTATGTCCGGCGTAAAACCGACGAACCATGCGTCCATGAAATCGTTGGTGGTGCCGGTTTTGCCCGCCGTAGGAACCGGCAGATAACTTACGGCTCTGCCGGTACCTTCCCTTACGACGCCCTGAAGGATGCTGTTTATCTGATATGCGGTATCTTCGGGTATGACGCGCCGGGGCTGTTCTTCGTGTTCTTCGATAACGTGTCCGTTGCGGTCTTCGATCCGCCGGATAAAGTAAGGTTCCTGCCGCACGCCGCCGTTGGCGAACACCCCGTAAACCGAGGTAAGCTCCATGAGGTTGACGCTCGACGCACCCAGCGCAAGCGAGAGGTTCGGGTCGAGATCGCTGTTTATCCCAAGCCTGCGCGCGTATTCCACCACGTAGGGGATGCCGATTTTTTGAAGTACCTTTATGGTGACTACGTTGCGCGAATGGATTACCGCCATCCTCAGCGTGGTGGGGCCGTGGAACTTCTTTTGGAAGTTGACCGGTTTCCAGTTTTTAAACTGACCGATTTCGTCTTCGAATATAAGAGGCGAATCTATAATAACGCTTGACGGCGAAAAACCCTTGTCCATGGCCGCGGAGTATATTACCGGTTTGAAGGCCGATCCCGGTTGCCGGTACGCCTGTACGGCGCGGTTGAACTTGCTTTTCGCAAAATCGTAGCCGCCCACCATGGAGCGTATCGCGCCGGTGGCGTAAGCTATACCGAGCAAGGCGCCCTGGACGGACGGGTACTGATCCAGCATCAGAAGCATCGGCGCGCCTTCGGGATTATCAAGAATCCTTACTTCAATAATATCGCCGAGTTTTACGAGCGTCATGGCGTCCTCCACCGGTTCAAACCTTCGGCCATCGGCCCTGGAGTCGGGCTGGTGCGCCCATGAAAATCCGGATTGTTCAACCAACCCCATTTTGCCGTTTATTTCTACCAGTATGTCTTCCGTATCG
>BTTC01000041.1:0-10473 GCA_036244935.1 bacterium
AATTGAACCACCCAACCGGCAATATGCCGGGCATTTTCCGTAAGTAAGTCTATCTGTTCGGGAGGAATGCCGCTCTCCTTGTATATGGCCGCCGTCTGGTTGATTATCTGCATAACCAGCTGGTGGAGCATCGCGTAGATTTCAGAAACCGGCTGATAATAGACAACAAAGAAACCGGCTATCGTCGCCGCAAGCGCAGCGAAGGCCGTAACCGCAACGCTGTTTTCCATCGTTGCCCGCTGGAGGATCAGTTCCGACATTAAAAGCGCCGGAAGTCCATAGCTGAGGAGGTACAGCATACCCATCTTTACGTCGAAGACGAACCCCATGATTACCGCGATCGTCAGTACGGCCGTCAAAGTTTGGCGGCGGCCGCTTTTAAAGAAATAATATATCAGCGGCAGCGGCGCAAAGATGTGCATGATCCAGCCGAAAACCCGGAGCCAGAAAAACGCCAGAAATAAAACCACGCTTAAAAACGGCGCCGCGATATAGTTTAATCTCGAGCTAGCAGGATGTTCCATGATCCCCGCCATTATTAAACAAACCTGCTTTGCGTATGTATATCATTAACCCGGTACGACCCGTGACTGAAGTTTTGTACGTATATCGGATGGTTCTATACCAGCCGGACATCATTCATAGAGAGTTTATTACGATACTCACCCTTCGACCGTTCGATAAGCTCGCGGCCCAGGGTGACGATTCGTCATGGTGAATCGTTTGCCGACTTCACTACAACTCTACCCATGGCATCCATCTGGTTTTAAAGCTCTATGGAAAAAGGCAGCAGGGCTATGTTGCGCGCGCGCTTGATAGCTCTTGTAAGTTCCCGCTGGTGACTGGCGCAGTTCCCGGATATCCTGCTTGGTATTATCTTGCCCCGCTCCGTGATGAGCGCCCGCAGCGCCTTGAGATCCTTGTAGTCGATATACTTAGTTTTATCCGCGCAAAAACGGCAGACCTTCTTTTGCAGGATCAGCTTTTTTCTTTTTTTGTTCTTGGTATTCCTTGTATTTCTCGTATTTCTGAGCGCCGCCACATGTTTCTCCTAATTATTATAAAAAAGCCTGTTTAAAAAGGCACATCGTCATCCGTCATAGGCGGCAGATTGGACGCCGCCTCACCACCGGCCGCCGCCTCACCACCGGCCGCCGCCTTTTTCGTTTCGCCGCCCTTGCCGAAAGACAGGAACTGAACGGAAGACGCGGTTACGTCCACCTTCGACCTCTTCTGGCCGTCCTGCCCTTCCCATGCGCGGTATTTGAGGCGGCCTTCAACCATGATCGAACTGCCCTTGGAAAGGTATTCCGCGCAGTTTTCCGCCGTTTTAGCCCATACGGTTACGTCGACGAACAAAACGTCCTCTTTCCATTCATCGCCTGATTTGTACTTGTTATTCACCGCCAGCCCCAAAGAGGTAACCGCCTGTCCCGAAGGGGTGTACCGCAACTCAGGATCTCTGGTCAGGTTGCCCATAAGGAAAACCCGGTTCAAACTTGCGGCCACTATCTGTAATCCCTTCTATGGCTATCTTGCTGGTAATGGGAAGACGTGGTTTCCATCTGCGTTGGTTTGATGGCCGAAAGCGGATGATGAATGAGCGTTACGTACTTGATAATCGATTCGTTCAGCTTGAGGCTGCGCTCGATTTTCAGCACGATTTCCGGCTGGCCGCTCACAAGGAGAAGCGTATAAAATCCGTAACGGTTCTTTTTTACGGGATAGGCGAGTTTTTTCTTTCCCCACTGCTCAACGTGATCCACGCTGCCGCCTTCCTTTTCAATAAAACCCTTGATTTCTTCGGCGAGCAGGGCAACGTTTTCATCGGTCTTTTCCGGATCCGCTATATAAATGACTTCGTACTTTTTCAAGAACATCCTCCTTTTGGTCCTTTTGGTTAAAGCCCCAGCTTCTCACAACCGGAGCAAGGCTGCGTAATTTTTACCACATTTCGATTCCGAAAACAAACCTCGCGCATATACCCCCGCGCAAACGGCTGGCGGCGTCTCAGTTTGAATGATCAGGATTTGGCCCGTTTAATCCATAGAACAAAGCGGGCTACAGCGTTTTAAATTTTAGCGGATACGATAGATATTCCAAGGTCTGAATATCAAGACATTACGCATGCGCATCGTATATTCATGGTAAAGCAGTATGCTTTAAAACTTAGGGAATATCGTCAACGTTTGCCCCCTGTTAAGGGAAACGGTTTTAAGAAAGGGCTTCCTGCCCTTGCGGACAATGAAGATGTTGTGCTTGCCGATGGGTATATTTTCCAGAACGACGGGGAATTTTTTATAATTTTTGCCGTCGATTGTAACTTTGTCCCCTTTCCGCGCCCTTACTATCAGGGTACCTATGTTGCCGACGGCTTTGGGCTTGAACAGCGTGTTCCAGAACCCGACCTCTTCACCATTTACAGAGGTTCCAGCATTGCCGATTTTCTTCAGCTTAACGTTAAGAATCCTGTTGTTCTTAAGTTTTACCTTGAACTCATCGTCTTTATAACCTGTCATCGCAACTCTGACTTTGTAGGTTTTACGCTTGTACTTGCGCTTCATATACGGGGTCTTTCCCACGTATTTACTGTTTATGTAGATTCTGGCTCCCTTTGGTTCGGATCTGATACTCAAATAGGAGGTTTTCGCAACCGTTATTTTTTTCTTTGCGGTTGACGGTTTCGCCGCCTGCGCTTTTTTAACTGCTTTTTCTTTCTTTTTTCCGATTGCGGGTTGGGTCAATTTTACCGGTTTCGTGTTTCTGGCCGTCTCTTTTTTAACGGCCGTTTCGGCTGCTGCGGGAGCCGGGGTTGGCCGCACAGCCGCGGCGGGTTTTGCCGAATTGTCATCCTTATTCCCCATTGAAGTGATTGCGATAATTAAAAGCAGCAATACCGCCGAGGCGCCTCCGACGGCAAACTTGACGTTGATTTTCTTTGAAATATTTTCATACGCAATTCTTGCCGGAGACTGTCCGGCATTCGGGGCGGCCGCGGCGTTATCGATTTTTTGGGTCTTTCCGGGTTCGGTGACGGCTTCAACCGCAAGCAGTCCCTTCCGCAGCGCTTCCATTCCTTCCATGAATTCCTTTCCCGACTGGTACCGGGAATTCGGGTCTTTGGCCAGCGCCTTGTTCATGAAGACGTCCATTCCCTGCGGCAGATCGAGGTTGAGTTTTCTGGGAGGGATAGGTTCATCGTTGACGACGCGGTATATGACGCTTGTTATGCTGTCGCCGGAAAACGGTTTTTCTCCGGTCAGAAGTTCGTACAGCATTACGCCCAGGGCGAACAGGTCGGCGCGTCCGTCGATCTTCCTTCCCTGCACCTGCTCCGGCGCCATGTAGTTCGGGGTGCCGAGAACCGTGCCGGTAGCGGTAAGGTTTGAATCCGCCACGCGCGCAAGGCCGAAATCGGTTATTTTGGGTATGTTGCCGTGAGCCATCATTATGTTGGATGGTTTTATATCGCGGTGTATTATGCCCTTGGAGTGGGCAAGATCAAGCGCGCTTGCTATCTGCCGCACTATGTCGAATACCTCTTCATAGTCTTTAAGCCTGTTTTGCTCAACCATATCCTGAAGCGTGCCGCCTTCAAGGTATTCCATCGCGATATAGGTTTTGCCCCTATGCTCGCCGATGTCGTAGATTGTAAGGATGTTCGGGTGGGCAAGCTGCCCCGCGGCGCGGGCTTCGACTACGAACCTCTCGTCGGCCTGCATGTCGCTGCCGTCTTTTATCTGGGCTTTGTATTCCAGTACCTTTAGCGCCACCGGCCTTTGGATTTTTTCATCTATCCCCTTGTAGACGATTCCCATTGCGCCGCGGCCCAATTCCGCTACTATCTTGAACCTACCCAGCTTTTTAGGCGTCATGTTTTTATCGAACCGTACTTCATCATGATTATTCAATTAAAAATAAGCAGGCGTTCGCCCACTGTATATAATTATATCCAATTGTTACGCATCTTCCATGCGGCAATGTGAATCCGATTCGTAACGTATGATCATGTTATATAATCCCCCAATGGAACTGCTCTGTACAAAAGCCCTGCAAAAACGAATATCCGAGAATCTGAGCGAGATCAGAACCAACATAACCAGGGCGGCAAAACGCGCGGGGCGCAGCCCGGATGAGGTAACCATAGTGGCGGTTACCAAGACCCACGGCGCGGCGTCGGTCAGGGCGGCCATGGAGAACGGCATCAAGGTACTGGGCGAGAACCGGGTACAGGAAGCCCGTACAAAATTCAAGGAGATAGGCGGCGGCGTGGATTGGCACTTCATAGGACATTTGCAGAAAAATAAGGTAAAATTCCTGTTTGATATCTTCAGCCTTGTGCACTCCGTGGACTCTTTTGAACTCGCTGCTGAGATCAACCGCCGCGCGGCGGTTGACGAGGTTCATATACTGTTACAGGTAAACATTGGGGAAGAGTCGACAAAATACGGTATAAAACCGCTGGAGGTAACCGATGTGGCCGAAAAGATATCACGTATGCCGCACGTGCGTATTGAAGGGTTAATGGCGATACCTCCACCCGCGGCCCGCCCGGAGGACAGCAGGCGGTACTTCAGGAAACTGGTTGAAATAAAAAATGAGGTCGAGGAAATGAAGCTGGAAACCGTTTCTATGAGCAAGCTCTCTTTCGGGATGACCGGAGATTACGAAGTGGCGGTGGAAGAAGGCGCGACGCATGTGCGTATAGGATCAGGCATATTCGGCAGGCGGGATTATGAAAACAGGGTTTTCAGCAAATAAATCGAAGTGGACGTAAAAAAGATCGGTTTCATAGGCGGCGGATTTATCGCGGAGGCGATAATAAGCGGGCTTACGGGCCGCAATTTCTGCCCGGCCAGCAATATCACCGTCTCCGATATAAGTGACGAACGTCTGGAGTATCTTCGCGAGCGTTACGGGGTACACATGGAAAAAGATAACACCAGGGTTGCAAAGGAATCGGACGTGCTTATACTTGCCGTCAAACCGCAGGTGATGCCGGACGTGCTGAAAGAAATTTCCCGCTTCGTGTGGGAAAACCGTATAATCATCAGCGTCGCCGCGGGCGTAAAAATATCGAAAATGGAAGCATTGCTGAAGGCGAAAGTCGTAAGGACGATGCCCAATATCTGCGCGCAGGTGGGGGAAAGCGCCACCGCGGTCTGCGTTGGCCGCTCGGTTGAAAAAAAGGATATTGAAAAGGTTATGGAAATTTTTGACTGCATAGGTAAAACGGTACTGGTGAGGGAGCCTCAGATGGATGCCGTAACCGGCGTTTCCGGTTCCGGCCCGGCGTACATTTTTCTTGTAATGGAAGCGCTTATACAGGCGGGCGTAAAGGAGGGGCTTTCGCCTGAAAACTCCCGCGACCTGGTGCTGCAGACCGTAAAGGGCGCCGCGCATCTGGCGATTGAAACCGGCGACGCGCCCGAAAAACTGAAACAAAGGATAATGTCACCGAATGGAACAACCGTTGCGGCGCTTGAAGTCCTTGATAAAAGCTGCATGAGGAACGCCTTGCTGAACGGCGTAGCCGCCGCCGCCGGACGATCAAAGGAGCTTGGCTGATGTTTGTGGTATCCAACTTCATAAGCGCGTTCGCAACGCTGCTGGACATGATACTGAATCTTGCCATGTGGCTTATTATCATACGGGCGCTTATCTCCTGGGTATCCCCGGACCCTTATAACCCGATAGTGAAGTTTTTAATATCGGCGACGGAACCGATTTTAAGGCCGATACAGAGGTACGTGCCGCCAATGGGAGGGATAGACCTTACGCCTATTGCGGCGATATTCATTATCTTTTTCTTGCGGGCATTCATTGTAAGCACGCTGCACGATATTGCCATGAGGATGGGCTGATTTTCTAACGCATGACGCTGGATAACTGCGCGTATCGAGGGGGGAATGAGTTCATGGTTCGCGAGCATTCGATAAATTCTACGGAGGTTGCCTTGCCGCCTTCTGTCACCCCGAGTTTGTCGAAGGGTATGCGGCAATGACGCGGTGTCTGGTATCTTGGCGATAATATGAAAATTCGTGAATGAATATAAAATCTGTTAAAACCGGCAGGGACGGCGTTGTGCTTACGTGCCGCGTCGTACCTTCGTCGTCGAAAAACGAGATCGTGGAGACAACTGGCGAGGCGCTGCGTATCAGGATAACGTCGCCGCCGGTGGACGGAAAAGCTAACAAGGCGCTTACGGCGTTTTTAGCCGGGAAACTGAAAATGCCCAAAAGCAGGATTTCCATAATCAAGGGACAAGCTGGAAGGCTGAAAAAAGTACTTCTGGCCGGAGTTGAGGTTGAGGATGTTAATAGAATATTGGGAGGGGTGTCGTGATAAAAACAGTTGAGATTACCGAAACCGGCGTTGTTTGCCTTATAGATCAGCGGTTATTGCCCACCCGGGAGTTGGTGATTGAGTGCAGGAATCACTACGAGGTGGCAGAGGCAATTAAAAACATGACGGTTCGCGGCGCGCCGGCCATCGGCGTTACCGCGGCGGGCGGCCTTGCGCTGGGGGCGCAGTCAATCGAAACGAATGATACCGCAGAGTTTAAGAAAAAATTCGGCGAAATATGCTCCATGATGGGTTCAACGCGGCCCACGGCGGTCAACCTTTTCTGGGCTATCGATCGAATGTCGAAACTTGTGGAAAACGGAAAATACAAAACCGTGGCGGAAACGAAAAAGGCGCTTGGCGCGGAAGCGAAAAAAATATTCGATGAAGATATAATAATCAACGAGCAAATGGGCAACAACGGCCAAACGCTTGTCGAAGACGGCGACGTCATACTCACGCACTGCAACGCCGGGGCGCTTGCCACGGCGGGTAATTACGGCACGGCGCTGGGGGTTATCAAGGCGGCGCATGTACATGGAAAAAACATAAAGGTTTTCGCGGATGAAACAAGGCCTTTCCTGCAAGGCGCGCGTCTTACGGCATGGGAGCTGAAAAAAGAGGGGATAGACGTAACGCTTATAACGGACAGCATGGCCGGTTATTTCATGAAAAAAGGTGCGATCAGCAAGGTCATAGTGGGATCGGACCGCATAGCGAAAAACGGGGACGTGGCGAACAAGATAGGGACTTACCCTGTGGCGGTTCTGGCAAAAACTCACGGCATACCATTTTACGTGGCGGCGCCTATATCCACCGTGGACTTCTCCTGCCCGGACGGGGAACATATCCCCATAGAAGAGCGCGACACAAGGGAAGTTTCGCATATAGGGGAGCGGCGGATAGCGCCCGACGGCATCAATATACTGAACCCCGCATTCGATGTGACGCCCAGCGAATACGTGGAGGCGATAATCACCGAAAAAGGCATCGCCCGAAAACCGTTTACGGAAGCCCTCGAAAAAATGAGAACTGTTAAATAAATAACAAATAACCGGTTTGTTGTTTATTTTGTATGCATCCCATACAAAAGCGTTTTTTCGGGTTTGTTGACTATTTTTGCGACCCATATAAAATGTCAGTATGTTTGGGATTGGTATGCCGGAGCTTATTATCATTTTGGTGATAGCCTTGATCGTGCTTGGACCTAAAAAACTACCTGAGGTTGCGAAATCCCTCGGTAAAGGCTACCGGGAGTTTCAAAGGGCTTTTTCGAGCGTCAAGGAAGAGGTTTCCGATGTGGAAAACTCCATAAATAAGGAAATGCGGGAGATATCGGAAGATAAAAAAAAGAATGACCGTGACTGAATATAAATTGTTCAGCCGTTAACGGTCAAACGCCCATCCGAAATTCTCTATATCCTCCAACCCGGAGGTCACGATTGTACGCTTTTTTTGTCGGTCGATTCTTCCGGTGTGTTAGTATGCGCGAATGGCCGTGAAAGCAAACAATATCAAGGGGAAGTATCTGGCCCACCAGAAAATCGGTATCTTCATCGACGCGGAAAACATCGAAATGTCTGGATACGGCATATACGGTGGCAGGACGGACTACAAAAAGATGCTGGAGACCGTTGGCGGGCTTAGACAGATAATCAGGATTATTTACTATAAGCCTCTGCACAAGGAGATATCGGAGGATTTTAAAAAATTCTGGTTTGAACTGGGCGGGGAGATAAAACAGCCTGTAAAAAACGTAGACTCATTTTTGATCGTCGATGCCATTACGCTTGCCGACAAGCTGGACGTGTGCGTAATAGTCGGCGGCGACAAGGATTACCTGCCGCTTTTGTGGTTCCTTAAATCAAGAGGCTGCAAGACGGAAGTATGGAGTTATCCCGAGACGGTTGCAGGGCTTTTGCAGGAAGCGGCGGACTACTTTTTCGCGCTGGATCAATCTTTTATTATCAAGAACAACGTCAGGACCCGGGCTAAACATCCCACCCCCCGCAAGCCGGATAAAACATAGACCCCATTTTCCAGCTTTGTTGTTGCTGCGCCGGTTGGACGAAACATGGTATGCGCGATGTCGTACCCTTCATGGTGGAAGTCAGTCGGCCGTCGTGACATCGGTTTTCATGACAGATCGTCTATTTGGATAACAAACATGCAAGTTGCGCGCATATAATAATTTCATGTTAAGAAAACCCCTGAAAATGCTGGATGCGGCCATCCATTTCAATCTCTCCGGTAAACGCAACCTCGTAAAAGTTGGGCACAGGATAACGCACAAGTGCAACTACAAGTGCGCGTACTGCTCGCTTTGGAACGACGACGTAAATGAGCTTAATACCGAAGAAGTACTTGGGCTTGTGGATGAAGTTGCCGACATGGGCTGCGTGATTTACGCTATCAGCGGCGGCGAACCCCTATTGAGAAAAGATTTGCCGCTAATACTCAAGCGGATAAAGAAAAGAGGCATGACGGCCAAA
The DNA here is from genome assembly GCA_036244935.1 of bacterium. GTDB lineage: Bacteria > Nitrospinota_A > UBA7883 > JACRGQ01 > JACRGQ01 > BTTC01. Next base: position 8,838 of record BTTC01000041.1, read on the forward strand.
ATAGTGACTAACGGTTCTCTTGTAAAAAAGAGGATAGATGAAATTTGCGAATATATTGATGTGATGAATTTTTCCTTCGATACCATGAATGAAAGCATCCCCGATATGGGTACGATAAAGGTACTTAACGACACGGTATTGGAGGGCATAAAAGCGGCCGTGGAGAAAATCCCGCACGTCGGACTGAACATGGTACTTACCAGGGAATCGCCCAGGGAGCTGGATGGTATTTTAAAATATTGCACAAGCCTGGGGATCAAGACTTTTACTTTTTTTCCGCTCATAAAACATTTCGACTATAAAACACCCGACGAGATTGCCGAATATTATGACGAGATATACGGCGGTCTGGATAATTATAAAAGCGCCATTATGAAACTGAGAGAGCTGCGGGACGGGGGAATGCGGATTGCGATGAGCGATGCCATGCTGGACGCGCTTTATACGTTTAAAATCCCCAAGATGAACTGCATCTCGGGTTATATGAGCTGCGGAATATCGCCCGACGGCAGGCTGAGTACCTGCTACGAGTTCTTCAAGAAGTCTACGGGCTCGTTCAAGGATAAAAGTTTCAAGGAACTCTGGGAGGAGCTTGGAGATCATCTGGACGTTGTGGATAACTGCCGCGGATGCCTTTTGCACTGCTATTTCGAGCCGAATGCCATATTCTCAACAAACCCACGCGCGATATTCAACTACGGCGAAAGATACTTCATGTCGCTTTTAAAAGGATAGCGCCTAGTTCTATTGGCCTGAGTGGTTTAACAGACCGGGTGGTTGAAGTGCCATGTTAATAGACAATGTACTTCTACACATTATTGAAACCAATCCCCTTTAGTACCCATCTACTTGTGGATTTATCCAAAGGCTTTGCGGCACCCTTGAAGCCGCGCAAATCACCGAAAGGCCTAAAGCCAGCCAAATGTGATATATATGATCTCTACTTAGCATTACTTCTTTTTATTATACAAGAGCACAACCACCAAGCAGCGTTAAAAAGCCTCGTTGTAATTATATAGTATATCTTATATACTATATTCATGAGTAGAATACTGGTTTCTTTGCCGGATGAGCTTGCAGAACGCATGCGTATCGTCATCCCCTCAAGACAGCGCAGCAGGGTAATTGCCGGGCTGCTGGAAAAGGACATCGAAAAACGCGAGAAGGCTCTTTATAAGTGTGCCCTGGCGGTTGAAAAAGACGAGACTTTAAATAGAGAGATGACGGACTGGGATACCGCAGTTTCAGACGGTCTGGACGATGAATGATTCGTGGTAGCGTTTTCCGGGTCAATCTTGATCCAACGCGCGGATCCGAAATTAAAAAACAGCGGCCATGTGTGCTGGTGGGAGCAACGCCTATCAACAAGGCAAGACGCACCGTAGTGGTTGTACCATTGTCAGCTTCCGGGAAACCAAGACCGCCGATAGCAATACCTGTTCACTGTCTGGGCAAGCGGGTTATCGCGGTATGTGATCAGATACGGGCGGTGGATAAAACGCGGCTAATCAAAAAAGAAACCGTTTTGTCAAAAAAAGATATGGACTCCATTGATGACGGGCTGCGGCTGGTGTTGTCGATTTGATCCGGGCCGGGCTATCCCCTTGACCCGGGCACGCCATGTTGATACGGACTA
>BTTC01000042.1:0-10433 GCA_036244935.1 bacterium
AGTATGGACTTGATACCACGCGCCACCGAGTCGGCGCCGAGCGAAGGTCCAACGGTGCGCTCTTCCAGAAGTTCAAGCGGAGCGGGCAGCGCCCCCGCACGAAGCACTATGGCAAGGTCGCGCGCCTCTTCCGGCGAAAAGCGTCCGCTTATCGACGCGGAGCCGCCGCCGATTCTTTCCTGTATAACCGGCGCAGAATGAACCTTGCCGTCCAGGACTATCGCAAGCCGCCGCTTGACGTTTTTTTCTGTAATTTCCGCAAACCGCTTTGCGCCGTCGGAGTCGAATTTCAGCGAAACGTAAGGCTCGTTGTACTGCTGGTCTATCTGCACGTCCGCGTCCGTTATGGATTCTCCTCCCATCAGGATTCTATTTTCCAGCACGTATGGGGTTTTCTTTGTCAACTGCCCCGTTACGGGGTCGCGTTCATACTGGTAAAGAAGCTCCCGGTCAGCCGATAGGTCGGGTGGCGGTTTCGCCATGTCCACGGCGGCGGATGCCCTTTCGTCCACCAGCTTGAATTCAAGCCTTGCGGTTGTTTTTATCAGGGACTTGGCGCGTTCCGGTTCCTTTACGCCGGGCAGCTGCAGCAGTATGCGCTGGCTGCCCTGCCTTTGAATGGTCGGCTCGGAAACTCCGAACTGGTCTATTCGGTTACGCAGCGTTTCAAGCGCCTGATCCACCGCGTGCTCCTTGATTTCCTTGCCCCTCTCATCGCTTGTCGCGTAGGTAAGCGCCGTCCCGTCGCTGAGAGCGGTTACCATCTTCAATGCGCCGATGCCGGCCACAACCCTTTTAGCGGCGATAACGTCACCTTCCTGCTCAACGGAAAGGCGTATCCTCAATTCGTCGTCAAGATGGAGGTCGACCGGCGTTATGCCCTTATTTTCAAGCTCCCCCCTTATCTTTTCTACCATCCTGCTCATTCTCGATTCCAAGGCTTTTTCGGCCTGCACCTCGTAAACAAGGTGCATCCCTCCCTGAAGATCAAGGCCCAGATGTATTTTTTCGTCCAGCGGCAACGCCGCATAAAGAGCCGTTACAATAACCGCGCCGGTAAGACCGAACCGCCAAAAAAAGGATTTATTCATTTTGCGGCCCGGTTTACTTTAAAGACGACACGTAATTGCGGTTCATCTTGATTTTCACGTTATCCGCAATCTGCAGGGTGAGCACATCATCCTTGACCTTTACGATAGTTCCGTAAATCCCGCCGCCGGTAAGGATGTTATCCCCTTCCTTGAGGCTTTGGATCATGCTTTCCGTTTCATTCCTTTTTTTCTGCTGGGGCCTGATGAGGAGGAAATAAAAGATGGCAAACAGTCCTATCAATGGCGCAAAGCTCATGAAAATATCGAAACCCGATGGATCCGCGCCCGGCGGCGGCCCCATGGCAAATGCTAAACCCGTGTACATAAGCCCTCTCCTATAAAACAACAGTGGAAGTGGTAAATAAACCCTTTATACCTTGCCGTGAGCATAACGCGTATGAGACGAGCCATTCTATACAAAAAGACGCCCGAATATAACCGTTATAATCCGGCTTTTTTATTCTGCCTCTTTTCCTTGATTTTTGACATTTCATCCGCGAACAATTCCAGACTAAGCGGGCATGGGGGCTTGTTCTCCCCGGCGTACTGGCAGTCTTCCTGATTGCACTCTACGTAGTAGTTTGGTTCCACGCCGATGGTGATGGAAAACTTGTGCCTTAATGTTGCGCGAATTTTTTCGGATGCGATGACGCACTCAATTTCCTTTGTACGGCTTTTCCCCACTTTTTCACTCCCTCAAATTATTTACCCATAAGGCCGATGGTTATCAGCCCGGAGTTTTCGATTGAATTGGCGATTATACTTTATAATTATGTTTTATGTTGCAAATTTCCTGCCGTAAGGCGTATTTTATAAAAATAATCGTTTAAAAAAACAGGGGAGTTTAAAATGAATTTCGAAATCGTGGCCGCCCGGTTAAGGGAATTTGCCGCCTTGCGTGATTGGGAACAGTTCCACAGCCCTAAAAACCTCGCATCCGCGTTGATTGTAGAGGCGGCTGAACTTCTGGAGATATTCCAGTGGATGAAACAAAATGAAAGCAGATCGCCGGATGGGGCCACATTGGAAAAAGTAAAAGAAGAAATCGCGGATATTCAAATCTACCTTGTGCGTATAGCCGACGTTCTTTGCATAGACATCTCATCCGCCGTTGAAGACAAGATAAATCAAAACGCGAAAAAATATCCCGTGGAAAAATCCAGAGGCTCCGCCAAGAAATACAACCAGCTTTAATACGGGTTGCGCCGTTGAAATTCTTTTTCAGACCCCGCCGCCGCCCCGGTTCAGTACCTGTAATGATCCGGCTTGTAGGGACCTTCTGCTGGTATTCCGAGGTATTCGGACTGCTCTTTGGTGAGCGTGTCGGTATCGACGCCCAGCTTTTCAAGGTGCAGCCTTGCAACCTTTTCGTCCAGTTTTTTCGGCAGAATGTATACCTTGTTTTTATAGCTGCCGGAGTTCTGCCATAGTTCTATCTGAGCCAGCACCTGGTTGGTGAAGGAGTTTGACATGACGAACGACGGATGCCCCGTGGCGCAGCCGAGATTGACCAGCCTTCCCTCGGCCAGCAGCAGAATCTCTTTTCCATCGGGGAAGCGGTACTTGTCGACCTGGGGTTTTATGGTTTCTTTCGTTATATCCGGATTTTTTTCCAGATAGGCCACGTCGATCTCGGTGTCAAAATGTCCTATGTTGCACAATATGGCCTTGTCCTTCATGGATTCCATGTGCCTGCCAACCAGAATATCGCGGTTGCCCGTTGTCGTTACGAATATATCCCCGATGCGCGCCGCGTCATCCATCCTGATTACCTGATAACCTTCCATCGACGCCTGCAACGCGCATATGGGATCGATTTCGGTTATTACAACCCTCGCGCCCAGGCCTTTCATCGCATCCGCGCATCCCTTGCCCACGTCACCGTAGCCGGCCACAACCACAACCTTACCGGCGATCATTATATCGGTTGCCCTTTTGATGCCGTCGGCGAGCGACTCCCTGCATCCGTACAGATTATCGAACTTTGATTTGGTAACGGAGTCGTTTACGTTTATCGCCGGTATGGGCAATTTGCCGTTTTTCTCGCGTTCGTACAGTCTGTGGACGCCGGTTGTGGTTTCCTCCGTTATCCCTTTTATGTCACCAACAAGCTCGGGGAACTTGTCCAGAATGAGGTTGGTGAGGTCGCCGCCATCGTCGAGAATCATATTCAGCGGTTTTTGGTCGCTGCCGTAAAAGAGCGTTTGTTCTATGCACCAATTATATTCTTCTTCGGTTTCACCCTTCCACGCGAATACCGGGATACCCGCGGCGGCCATTGCGGCGGCGGCGTGGTCCTGCGTGGAAAATATGTTGCACGAAGACCATCTCACCTCCGCGCCCAAGCGCGTAAGCGTTTCAATCAATACCGCCGTTTGTATGGTCATATGGAGACAGCCGGTAACTCTGGCCCCCTTGAGAGGCTTGGAACCGCCGTATTCCTCCCTGAGCGCCATAAGGCCGGGCATCTCCGCTTCGGCGAGTCTGGTCTCTTTGCGTCCCCAGTCCGCAAGAGATAAATCCCTTACCTTGTAGCCTTGGGTTGTGCTGAAAGTATTGGTAGTCATAACGTTTCCTGTCTCCTTTTGAAGAAATTTTTTTCAAAATTTTTATAGATTCGGCTGCCTTTGACTAATCCGGCAATACCGCCTGCAAGATGTTAGCGAACAATTAAAGAATAAACAATACCTAAACTTTAAGTACTTTTTTCAGTTTTTCTTCAAGCGTTGCCGCCGTAAAAGGTTTGACAACGTAATCGTTAACCCCGGCCTGGGCGGCCGCAACTATGTTGTCCTTAAGCGCCTCTGCGGTAACCATTATGACCGGCAGGTCTTTCGTATTGTCTTCCGAACGCATGGCTTTTAATACGTCAAGGCCGGTCATGTTGGGCATGTTCCAATCAAGAAGCACCACGTCATACTTGTTCGCCTTCAATTTAGGCAAAGCAGTCGTTCCATCATCGGCTTCGTCAACGTTTTTGATTCCAAGCTGGCCCAGAATGTTTTTTTCTATTTTACGCATCGTGGCAAAATCGTCGATTATCAATACCCGCAGATTAGTGTCCAGTTCAGACATAAGATACCTCTTGAAAAATTAAGCGAACCACTTTATTAACAATATCTTCTGAATCATGTTAGCACACTCGTTACGTCAATATAAACCTAAAAGCATTCTGCAGGTAAAAGGCTATGGGGACTTCCATTGTAAGCCACCCTGTTTTAAATGGAGATTGTATGCAATATTGTATATAATTTGTCTTGAAGAACAAAATGTGCTAGGCTAAGTTGCTCGTGAGAGGTGTTTAATATATATGACTAGGAAAAAGACGGTAAAACTTGAACTTATGAACCCGCGATACACTCGTGCGGAACTGAGGGACCATGCTGCGGAGTTCATACCGTATGCAAGGTACGCAGGTTACATGCTGCATGATTTTAACGCGCATCTGAATGCATCAAGGCTTCATCCCGTAAAACCGGAAATCGCCGAGAGAATCCATCGCTTAAGCATTGAAACTACAATGGAAAATGCAAATATACTCTCCCAGATTATCCGTATTTATCCTTCCTTCGGCACTTGGAAATTAAAGTTGATCGCGGCGAGTTTGAGCGCTTCCCCCTCCATCAAGTCCAGGGCTAAGCCCAAGACAAAGAAAACCACCGGTAAAAAGGCGGCATCCAGAACTTCCGGTGGAAGCAAGAAAAAGAAATCAAAGAAAGTCTTAAAGAAGAAGACCGCAAAAGCCAAAACGAAAACAAAAATGAAAAGACCGGTTAAAAAGAAGCCCGTAACAAAAAAACCTGTAAAATCCGTAAAAAGGGTGGTTAAAAAGAAAACGACCGTAAAAAAGTCTCCCAAATTAAAAAAGATTGCCGGGAAAAAGGTAAAGAATCGTTAAAGTAAATTGCGGTAGTCATTAAATCCATTAAGGCGCGTATCGCAACGTATTGTACAAAAGGGTTGGCCTGACCGTTATTTTTGCATCTCCACGCTTTTCCGACTGGATAACGCCGGGGTACTGTTTATAATCATCGGATGCGTTTTTCTTATTACAACTCACCGCTGTTTTTAAAGCACGATACCGGCGACCACCCTGAAAACGCACGTCGGCTTACGGCAATCAACCGCGAGGTTAAAAAATTCATCCCCAAATCAAAGTGGGTAGACCCGCCGGACGCAACCGGCGAGCAGATAGAGGCAGTACACGACCGCGGGTATATTAAAACCGTTAAATCAGCGTGCGAAAACGGACAGACGGCGCTCGATATGGATACGCCCATATCGCCCATGAGTTATTACGCCGCCATCAGGGGAGCCGGCGCGGGCTGCCATGCCGTGGAATCCATCATGAACAACACGATGGATCGCGCGTTTTGCGCGGTCAGGCCGCCCGGCCATCACGCCGAAAAAAACAGGGCGATGGGTTTTTGTTTTTTCAATAACGCGGCTATCGCCGCCCGGTATGCGCTTTCACTGGGGGCGAAGCGCGCTGCAATAGTGGACTTCGACGTGCATCACGGAAACGGCACGCAGCACGAGTTTGAAAATGATAAGAGCGTTTTCTTCGCAAGCATACACCGCCGTGGAATCTATCCCGGAACCGGCGGCGAAAACGAAACCGGCACTCCCGGCGCAAAAGGATTTACCGTTAACTATCCGATTGAGGCTCTAAGCGGCGACGAGGTTTACGTTTCAATATTAAAGGATTCACTTATACCCAAACTTGAGGAGTTCAAACCGGATATACTCCTTGTTTCCGCAGGATTCGACGCTCACGAATCCGATCCGCTCGGCGGGATGTCGGTTACGGACGGCGGTTACGTGCGGATGACGAAACTGTTATCCGGCTTTGCGGAAAGCAGATGCGGCGGCAGAATGGTATCTTTTCTGGAAGGCGGATATAACATCAACACGCTTGGCGTAACGGTTGCCGCGCACATTAAAATATTGATGGAGTAAATAGGTATGCCCGTTCTTAGCGTAGAAGATTTGACTATTACGTTCACCACGCCGGAAGGGGTCGGCACGGCGGTGGATTCCGTATCGTTTTCTCTTGAAAACAACGAAACGCTGGGACTGGTTGGCGAGTCGGGCTGCGGCAAAACCGTTACCGCGCTTTCCATACTGCGCCTTATTCAGGAACCGCCGGGCAAGATAGCGGGCGGTCGGATACTTTTTGACGGCAAAGACCTTTTGTCGATACCAGCGGCGGAGCTGCAAAAAATTCGCGGTAACCGCATAGCCATGATATTCCAGGAACCGATGACGGCCTTGAACCCCGTGTTTACAATCGGCAATCAGATAGGAGAGGTCTACCGCCTTCACCAAAACTCGAGCAAAAGGGAAGCAAGGGATAAATCCATCGAAATGCTTTCGCAGGTCGGCATGCCCGCACCGGAAAAGCGTGTGGATGAATATCCGCACCAGTTAAGCGGCGGTATGCGTCAGCGCGCGATGATAGCGATGGCGCTTGCCTGCAGCCCGTCGCTGCTGATTGCGGACGAACCGACAACGGCGCTCGACGTAACCGTGCAGGCGCAGATACTTTACCTTATGGATGAATTGAAAGAAAAATTCGGCACGTCGATAATTTTCATCACGCACGATCTCGGCGTGGTGGCCCAGCACGCTCAAAAACTGGCGGTGATGTATGCCGGAAAGATCGTGGAAACCGGGCCGGTGGAAAAAATCTTCGATAAACCCGGGCACCCGTACACCGTGGGGCTTATGGAATCGATCCCGAAAATAACCGGCGGGCAGATCGGAAAGCTGAAGGAAATACCAGGCATGGTACCGCCTCTAAACGAAACAGTACCCGGATGCCCCTTCCACCCACGCTGCCCGTCCGTGATGGACGTCTGCAAAAAAACCGTGCCGCCGTTTTTTAATATTTCAAACGGCCACAAATCCGCCTGCCATTTGATCGTTACGCAGGCGGCAGGGAGAAGGTTACCATGAGGGGTAGGTGTCTTTCGCCGGGTTGTTGGTGAGGCGCAGCGGCTCACTGCCGTCGGCCTTCATTACGTAAATCTCGTAGTTACCGTCGCGGTTTGTGGAAAAGGTTATCCAGTTGCTGTCCGCCGACCACGCGGGTTTCCATTCGTTTGCCGGGTTGTTTGTTAGATTCACCACGCCGCCGCCGGTAGAATTCATAATGTGGATATCGCCATTCATCACAAAAGCGATCCTCGTGCCGTCGGGTGACCATGCGGGGTCGGTTTCGTCTTTATCCAAAGCGTCAGTGTTTGTAAGGTTTACATACCCGCTACTGTCGAACAAGCTCGTAGAAAAAATATCATGGTACCAGACTTCGTTATCGCTGTCGTACCACCTACCGACGAAGGCCATCCTGCTACCGTCCGGCGACCATGTGGGTGATCTTCCATAAGAGTAAATTGAGGGGACGACCAAAGGTGTATCGTATGAGCCGTAGACATCCGTCACGTAAATACGTTGTGATCCGGAGGTTATACTCCATTTTTTGTAGGCAATCCTGTTGCCGTCCGGCGACCAGGCGGGAGTAGAGTTAAGACCACCAACAGGGACTCCTATCTGCCCGGTGCCATCGGCACTCATTAAATAAATACTCCAGCCATTCACACCGAGGAAGACAATCCTTGATTGGTTTGGCGACCAGTCTGGAAAGCCATCGTAATCGTCCGGGTTATTTGTCAGGTTTGTCTGGCCGCTGCCGTCTGCGTTCATAACGTATACCTCCTGATTGCCGTCCCGGTTACTCCCAAACGCTATCTTATTGCAAAAGGTGTTGCGGCCTTCATCCGTCCCCTCGTACATCTGCGATTCCCAGGCGTAGTAGCAAAGTACATTTATGTCGATCACCTCTTCTTCTTTGAGCTTGACTATGTTCCCGTCGCGGTCCTGCTCGATCTCGACGTCGTATACGGGTTTATAACCGCCGGACTCGTAGTTGATGTCCAGGTTGAACTTTTCAACGTAATCACCGCCGGTGCGGCCGTCGCCGTTAAGGTCGAACCGCGAGTAGTCGATGTTGCCGCCCGGATCGGTTTCCGTTACCTTCGCGGCGGCTTTGATGAATTCTTTCCAGAAATACTCAAGGTCTTTTTCATCAAAAACCTTTTCGTAACTGCTGCCATCGGGATGGAGAACTCCGTTAGCATCGACAACATCCAGCATCGCCATACGCACCGGCGCGTCGGCTTTCGTGACCGCCCTGTCCACCGATAGCACCGCGTTGTACGCGTCTATAACCGGTGCGGGCGTAGGCGAGCAGAAGGCGTCGCCTTCGGGAACGACGGCGGTATTCTCTAAAAGCTGCAGAAGTTCCTGCGGCGTGAGGTCGGGCTTAAGCGCCCACACGTATGCCGCCAACCCCGCCGCCTGCGGCGTAGACATGGACGTGCCGGTGTCGTTGCCCGCGCCTGACGAAGGGCCGGTGAGCGACCATACGTTCGTCCCTATTGCCGAAAGGTCACCGCCATACTTTGAAGCGCCGTCGCCGCCGTACAGGCATCCCGGTTTAAAAGGCTCATCCGGCGTTGCGGCGCGGTTTTCGCGGTTTTCTATAACCAGCGTGTTGTTAAGCGGCAATATGGATGTACCGGATACGGTAGTAATATCCTGTATAAGTCTCGCCGATGCCCATGCGCTGTTAAATTCCGCTTTGGTATCGTCTGCCGTAGCTGCATTACCTGCGGACGTTAGATGGAGGAAGTTGTTTTCTAGACCACCAGTCCCTCCTGATTTATATAACTCCCATCCTCTTAAAATTCTGATCCAGTTCCGGGTGTAGGGTTCCACGCAATCTCTTGTAACCGGTCTGTCACACGCGCCTTCCGTTCCGATGCTAGTGTTGAGAATCACCCTTGTCCCAGACTGCTTGATACGTTTGCCTAATTCATGGTTGAATAACGGTATATTAAACTCACTGTCTTCGTCGTCCATATCTATGCCGAGTTTATCCACCACCCTCAAGTCCAAATTTACAACGCCTGGATACATGCCGGTGGCAAGGCCACGATTCGTTCCGTTTCCGCCGTAGGCGGCGGCAATAATACCCAGTACGTGGTAACCGTGATAGAAAGGATCGCCGATCGAAAAGTCGCTGGGGTTTAAAACATTCACATTGAAATCGTTCAACGTCTGTCCGCGGCCGCCGAAATCGTCGCCCACTATTATAAGCGGAAGGTTGGTCACATTATCCTGCAACGCCGCTTTGGCGTTCCACGACGCGTTGGCGCGGACCGCCAAGTGGTTATCTATCGGGCTTAAATCGGAATCGGGTTTGTAATTATCTGGTAGCGAATCAAGCGATGGCATTCCGGCCTTGAGAACCTCAAGGACAATCGGGTTGGCCTCAATCTGCGCAATTAATGCATCAAGCGCTACCAGGCTGCCGGGATCGGGAATACGGACTAGTATATCAACCACATCCTCCATCATAGATGTGATACTGCCGTTGATTGAATTGAGTAAAGAGTTGATTTCACCCACGGTGGCAAGATCGCCGTCAAAGGCTATCAAAATATTTGTTCTGTCAATACGCGCGCCACCCGGCGAGGTGCTTATTTCACTTGGCGTAGTACGGTCGCCTTCGTAGAAGTCATAAACCGCAGAAAGCGCAGACGAGTTCGGGTCGCCCTCCAGGAGTACTCTGCCGTCATCGCCACCGGTGCAGGTTACCGCGACGTTTGTAACGTTTGCGCCGTTGATTGTTCCACTGCCGCTTGCCACATCGCACGTCTGGTTTGCCGGTTGCGTTTTAACCGTTACGTTATAGCCTGCGCCGTCCGCCAGCTTGGTTGCGAACGTAAATGCGCCGTCCGCCGTAAGCGTAACGTCGTCCGCGCCGTTGTTCTGCAAAACAAGCGTGCCGGATAGCCCGCTAACCGCGCCGCCCACGCTGTACGTAGAGCCGCCCATCATACCGCCGCCGCCCATCATGCCGGCGAATGCGTACCCGGAACCGCCGACGTAAGCCGCCGCAAGAAGCGAACACAACAATGAATTTAATCGATTGATCTTCATGATTTTCCCCCTTAAAGATTTTTTTTCTCTCCACTACATCTACGGATAATCTCCAACCCGTAAGCAAGTGCAAAAGCTGCGCCAAAATACACACTACGGTATAAAAATTTTCTATACGTTTGAAATTATATGACCTTCCGGCAAAATTCACCAGCAAAATCCTTTAACGTCAAACGACAAAGATAATTGCACATCGCAAGCCAATTGCAGGGTGCAATTATATTACCGGCTGGGGTTTTGTGTCGCGGGTACGCGTACCGCAAGGTGGTTGTCTATCGGTCTTAAATCGGAATCAGGAGCGTAATTTCCCGGCAGTGCGTCCGGTTCCGACATACC
>BTTC01000043.1:0-10191 GCA_036244935.1 bacterium
AACCGGTCGTCAACTTCGAATGCGAAGTTTATCCCACCAACTCACACTCCCTGTTCATGTTCGTAAACATCCGTTTTTTAAACGACCAAAACGACCAGCCCAGGGAGTGCATAATGACATTCCGGGATATAACGGAAAAAAAGCTGATACAGGAGCGCTTCTGCCACAACGAAAAGCTGGTTGCGATCGGGCAGCTGGCGGCGGGACTTGCTCACGAGTTGAACAATCCGCTGGGAAATATACTCGGATACACCAGGATGATTCAGGATCACATTAACGGGGACGCGAAAACGGGCGCCAAGCTCAATATAATCTGCGAGGAAACAAAAAAATGCTCCCGGATAATTCAGCAGCTTCTGAAACTGGCCCGAAGAGACAAACTCGTACTGCACAAATGGGACCTCAACATGGTGGTGGATTATGTTCTGGTAAACATGGGATGCCGGTTCAGGGAAAGCGATATAACGATGGACGTAAACATCAGAAACAGTCTGCCGGAAATTCCCTTTGACAGGCAGCAGTTTGAACAGGCGTTAATAAACGTACTCACCAACTCGGTGCAGGCGCTGAGCAACACGAATCAAAAATATAAAAGAATAGAAATCTGGACGGCGGAGCTTGAAAACGAGTTGGCCGTCTATATCAGGGATAACGGGCCGGGGCTGCCTGGAGATGTGATAGATCATATTTTCGAGCCGTTTTTCACAACCAAGAAGTCCGGCGGTGGAACCGGTCTGGGGCTCGCGATTACGGCGACCATCATGCAAAAACACGGCGGCTCCACCGATCTCGTGCATTCCAGAAAAGGCAGCACATGCTTCCGTCTAACCATGCCACACCAGAAGGAAACTATCAAAAACGACTGATCATGCTTAACAGCCCGAAAGTACTTGTCGTCGAAGACGATGTCAACATGAGAGAGATGATCGTTGAAACGCTCAAGTCTCATGATCTTAACGCAGCCGCCGTTATGGATATCAACGATACGCTATGGATGATAAAGGAACAGGAATACGCCCTTGTCATAACCGATCTGCAGTTACCCCCTATAAGCGGAATAACCGTTTTAAAAGAGGTAAAAAAACAGTGGGCAAGGACCAATGTTATTCTGATAACGGCTTACGCTACCGTCGATTCCGCCGTCGAAGCGCTCCGCATGGGGGCGTTCGACTACATACAGAAACCTTTCGAACCCCACCGGCTCGCGCATACCTCGCTTCAGGCAGTGAGGTATTACCAAATGTCCATGGAAAACGAATGGCTCAGAAAAGAAGCGGACAGGATGTGGAAATACGAAGAAATGGTGGGACGGTCCAAAGGTATGCGGGCCGTTTACGAGATCATCGATAAAACCGCCGATTACGATAATACAGTTTTGATCGAAGGTGAAAGCGGCACGGGAAAAGAGCTTGTGGCAAAAGCGATACATAACCGAAGCGAGAGAAAAGACGGGCCGTTTTTCGTGCTCAATTGCGGGGCAATACCCGAAAGCCTTATGGAAAGCGAACTGTTCGGGCATGAAAAGGGAGCCTTTACCGGAGCCGACCAGAATAAACAGGGGCTGTTGGAAATGGCCAACAGCGGAACGCTGCTGCTGGACGAGATCAACAACGCGCCGATGTCTCTTCAGGCCAAACTCCTGAGGACGCTGCAGGATGGCAGCTTCATAAAAGTCGGCGGCACGAAGACATGCAATACGAGCGCCCGTTTCCTTACGACCACCAATTGCGATCTGGAAAAAATGATTGAAGAAAAGGGGTTTCGACAGGATCTGTATTACCGCTTGCGGGGAATCACCATTTCGATACCGCCGTTGAGGGACCGCAGGGACGATATACCCATGCTGGCGCAATTCTTTCTGGAAAAATCCGTATCGGTGATGAAAAAAAACGTAAAGAGGTTCTCGGCGGAGATAGCAAAAGTCATGCTGGAATATAAATGGCCGGGTAACGTGCGGGAATTGGAAAACACAATCGAAAGCATGGTGATAATGGCCGATGGGGAGATGCTTACCATAGACCATCTGCCGAAAGCCATTTCGGGGGGCAGCGATAGGAATGACAGTCCCCAGCTGGTCCCTCAGGACATGACCCTTTTGGATATGGAAGCTTACATGATAAAGAGGGCGCTGATGCGTACAAATGGAAACAAGATAAAAGCCGCCAAATTACTTGGTATCGACCAGTCCACCTTGTGGCGCAAATTGAAGAAGATTCAGACAAAAGACTAGTATTGTGGTATGCAAGCATGTGGGAAAATGCAATACCTCGCCCCCCCTCTGACCGTATTTCAAGGCAAATTAATCCAAACAGTCAAGCCGAAAAGGATGTCTGAAATGATGTCTAAAAGCCTGAAGTTATTAGACATTCGTAAATAATCACCCCGGAGTGCAGATTTATGACGTTTTCGTAATGTAATGGCACACCATTTGCCACCATGTCCGGTAGAGGTATGTGTAAAACCTTTAGGCTTCATGAACTTGACGAAATTTGGATATGCGCGAAAAAGGGGTTCAAGGAGGTTGGTTATGGTTTTTTTCAATGAGTTTTTGGGAAAGAAGGATCAGTCGGCGTTAAGATCCTCGCCGACGCAGGCAAGGGTGGTTAAACTTCCCGACATTGGTCAGGTTAGGGTGAGCACCACTGTAGACTGCATGGGAGAGACGTGCCCCAGGCCGTTGCTTCTTACGAAAAAGGCGTTGCGGGATATGGAAGACGGTCAGGTGCTTGAGGTTGTCGTTGATAATTCGATTTCGATAGAAACGATTCCGGTTATTTTGCCGGAACTTTTAGGGAAGCATTTAATCACGGTACGAAATGACGGTTCATGGACACTGTACATACAGAAAATTGGTAAATCCGGTGATGCGGGTCATGACGTTTGCGGCGAAAACGGGGAGTCTGCCGCTGCCGATTAAAATAAGCCGCGCGCTTGTTTTTTTGCTTAAAATTAACTAGGATGCTCTCATTTCACTACGAGTTGATCTGTTGGGCTTTTAAAAAAAAGGGACTGATTTTCGGAGGGATATTTGATGAAAACCGCTAGATTGATATTTTTGTTGTCGGCTGCCTTTATTGCCGGAATGCCGGGTTTTTCGTGGGCGCTTTCCACTGTTGCATTCGATGAGGTAAAAACTGCTATGGACGGCGGCGCTACGCTGATTGACGTTCGTTCGGAGTCCCAGTACAAAGGCGGTCATTTGCCCGGGGCGCTTAACGTGTCGTTTTTCGAGATGATGGACGATACGCAGCATCTTGTGCCGCCTGAGGATATGGCGGCCATTATGGCTGATTTCGGAGTGGGCAGAAGCGGAACCAAAGTCGTATACGGGATGCGCGGGCTCGCCTCGATGCAGGCCTCGTACATGGGATGGGTTCTTGCGTATCTCGGCGCCGAGGACGTAAAGGTATACGTTGGGGGAATCGATGACTGGAAAGAGCGCGGCGGTTCGTTGTCCAGGGAAATTGCCTCACCAAAATCCGCCGAGTTCGAAGCGCAGTTAAGAAGCGATCTTCGAGTAGACGCAGAGTATATCGCAAAGCATCTCGATAGCGGCGATATTACGCTTGTGGACACGCGCATGCCTGGGGAGTTTTTCGGGCAGGATATTCGCGCCGTCAGGGGCGGACATATACCGGGAGCGGTCAATTTAATCTTTCCCGTATTTTATTTTGATGCTAAAACTCAGTACCTGGCTTCATCAAAGGAACTTGCGGCCAACTTCGCCATGATTCCCAAAGACAAACCGGTGATTGTATATTGTCAAACCGGCGCGCGGGCCAGTATGGCGCTTGCCGCGTTCTTGAAAGCGGGCTATCAGGACGTCCGGTTATATCCGGAATCGTGGAAGGACTGGGGCAGCAACCTCAGGTTGCCGGTTGAGGACGAAACCTATTTCGATTGGCACTCCGTAAACGCGGAGATATCGAGCCTGCAGTCGAAAAACTCCGAGCTGACGTCCGAACTGCAAAAAACTTCCGCCTCCTCACTGTCAAACCTCATTTTACTTATCGGGGCGTGCGTCGTGGCGTATGCGGGGCTGATCTCATACATGGCGATGAACAGGAACAAGGTGGTTACGGCAGGTATTTGGGTAATGGTAGTATTGGCTTCGGGTTTCATGGGCTTGCTGGCCGGATACGGCATTTCGTCTTACACGGGATTTGAAGAAGCCGGCAGCGCGCACGTTGAGGAAGCTGGGGGTTATAAATAAGGCGGTTGGGCGAAAACCGTACCGACAGAAAACAGACTGTTTCAAGGGGGAGTTATGCCTATAAAAATTGCGGTGCTTACAAGGGAAAGGCAGGGCGAAGCGTTCAGGATGGCTTTGGGTCTGTTGCTGCTCGACGATGTTCCAGATGTTTACATCATGGACAGGAAGCTGGAAGACAACGAGCAGAACAGGCACTACATGGAAACCTGCAAGGATATGGACGTTAAAATATTCACCAACTGCAGGGACAATAAGGACATCGAGTACCTCACCACCGAGGAAGTAGCGGGCAGGCTGCTGGATTACGAAAATATAATCCCATATTAATTTTTCAAGGGACGGAAAGAACATGAAAATACTTTACATTTTCAAACGGGAACCGGATGAGACCGCAAGGAAAATCATGGAAGAGCACAAGAAATCCTGCGAGGTCAGCGTTGTAAATCTGGCGGAAACAAAGGACTATAACCAGATAATCGATCTTATAGCGTCAAGCGACAAGATTATTTCATGGTGAAGACGTTTTCATAGAAAACTTACAGGAGGGAAAATATGGAGCTGGGAATACTGGTCAATACGGATAAAAATCTGCCCGATGTAATTGGTCTCACCAAGTCCGCGCTGTCAAAGGGTTACAAGGTTGTTATATTTTCAATGGATGAAGGGACAAAGCTATTGGGAAACTCTTCATTCACCGGCCTCGGCGATCTTGATGGAGTGGAAATCAGTTACTGCGACCATAGCGCAAGGGATTGCGACGCAAAAACCGAGGGTCTAAGCGAGAAGATAAAAGGCGGCAGCCAGGTAAACAACGCGATGATGAACCAGAGCACCAACAAGATTGTCGTACTTTGATCGCGGTTTTTTCTCATATCGAGGTTCCTTGATTCCCTGATAAAGCCCGCCGCAAAGCCCGCCGCGCTTTTCCTCCCCTTGCCGCAAGGCGATAAGAGGAAGGAGGTTTTCTACTAATGCTTGTCGTGGTTCGTCCTTCGGCAGGCTCAGGGTGACAGTAGGGGACACCACTTCTTAACCGGGAATAAAGTATTGAGGTTGACAGGCAGGTTCAATAGGATAGAGTAGCTCAGGTAAAGGGATTTCAGCATCTCGAAACACGGTGTGAATCCGTGGCGGTCCCGCCGCTGTAATCGGGGACGCCGGGTTGCTTACCCGCTTTTTAGAGCGGGTTAAAGCAGGCGCTGGTCACTGTCAGGGGTTTTGTACTGTATACAACAATACCTTGACGGGAAGGCCGCAGCCCGGTGGGTGATCCGAAAGCCAGAAGGCCTGCTGAGATTTTTAAGGTTAAATAAAAAGCCTAAGTTTGCGAGACAGCGCAGCGGCGAAGCATCCTTCGACAGGCTCATGATGACAATTTGTCACGGTGAGTTCATCGAACCATGCAAGACGGCGCAGCGTGCGAGAGATTTCGCAAAATCAGGCTTGTGGAATTCGATGGTAAAGGGTTCCGGTGAGTTTTTACGTAACGTAAAAGCTTGCCGGAACCCTTTTTTTTTTGCTTTTTTAAATTTTTTTAAAAGGAGACCTTTATGAGCATGGATATGAAAAAAAATAAAAAGGAAAACCCGAAAAAAGATGTGATCGCGTATCGCAAAAGCTGCGATCCCAAAGGCACCGGCCTTTCCCATTATATTCTTTCGGATATCGCGGGCAGCAAAAAAACCAAGTGACGGTAAACGCGCCAAAACCTTTAGCAGTCCCTTCGCGGGGCCGCTATATTAACAGCGGCAGCGGCCCCTCCATCGTGCCGGTGGACATCGGCCACGAGGAATACATCGGCCTGGTGGACCCCGATACGGCTTTCTGGTCGCTTGTACGCAAAGACAAGCTGGCCGATACGCTGACGGACGAGCGTTTCATTTCGGCCTACAGGAACAAGGCCGAAAAATTTGCGGATGAAATGGAAATGCTCCGGTTCGGCCTCAAACCCACGGCGGTCTACTTCAATTCTACCGAACGGTGCAATCTTAACTGCACCTACTGCTACATACCGGAAGATATGCGCAAAAACGGCCGCCACATGACCGAAAAAGAGATATTGAAGGCTCTTAAAAAACTGAAGTCCTATTTCCAAAAAACCATGCCGGACGGACGTCTACCGCAGATCATCTTCCACGGCGCCGAACCGATGCTTAACAGGGAGGCCGTTTTCAGCGGTATCGAAAAATACAAAGACGATTTCCGCTTCGGAGTGCAAACCAACGGTACGCTTCTGGACGATGAGGCCGTCGATTTTCTCACCAGCCGGGACGTAAGCATAGGCCTGTCGCTCGACGGCCCCTCCCCCCGCATAGCAGACAAGACCAGAACAAACTGGGCAGGCGAAGGCTTTTTCGGGAAGGTGGAAGATGCGATGGAAAAACTCAAGGGCTACCACGGTTTCAACGTAATCTGCACGGTTACGACCGAAAACATGCGGCGCCTTACGCGCATGGTTGAGTTTTTGCACGAACGCGAAGTCCCGGCCTGTCTTCTCAACGTGGTGCGCTGCACGCTGCCGCGTTCCCGAACGGTAAAACCGGCCGACCATACCGTGGCGCGTCATTTTCTGGCGGCTATGGACCGCACGTTCGAACTGTACCAAAAGACCGGACGCAAACTGATCGTGGCGAATTTCGCAAACATCCTTATAAGCATCGTCGCGCCTACCGCCCGAAGGCTTATGTGCGATATCTCGCCATGCGGCGGCGGGCGGGCGTTTTTCGCGCTGGCGCCAAGCGGCGACCTGTTTCCATGCAGCGAGTTCGTCGGGCTGCCGAGGTTCAACGGCGGCAATCTTTTCAGGGACGGAATCGAGGCGGCGCTGAAAAGCGAACCTTTCAGACTGGTGACCGGGCGCAAGGTAGAAGATATAAAACCGTGCGACCGCTGCGCCATACGCCATTTTTGCGGCTCTCCGTGCCCCGCCGAAGCGCACGAGATGAACGGCGGAATGAACAAGATCGGCGCCTTTTGCGGGTTCTACGAAGAGCAGGCGCGTTACGCGCTGCGCCTCATCGCCGACGGCAGGGAAGACGACTACCTGTGGGACGGATGGGATAAAGATACCCGGACAACGTTCGACGCGGTAGGGTGACAAATCTTTTGTCATGCTGAGCCCTTCGACAAGCTCGGGGTGACAATAAGGGAAACCGCCTGTTATAGCGTTTTAAGTTTTAGCAGATACGATAGATATTCCAACAGGCCTGAATATCAGGTAGTGTATCAGTTTGAATATACGCACATGAAGAAAGTGGTTTTTGCAATAATCCTCCCCTTGCGCGAGCAGAAGGGGAGGTGGCTGCCGCAGGCAGTCGGAGGGGTTTTCCTATATTCCAAAAGGTTTATGGACACCACCCCATGGACGTGAGCCGTTGCAAACGGCCCCCTCCTCGTGAGCCGAGGAGGGGAGGTTTGCCGTGAATCAGATTTTTTTGGAATTTTCAAACTGATGCACTACCGAATATCAAGACATTACGTATGTGCATCGTATTCATGGTAAAGCAATATGCTTTAGCCGGGAGCCGTTACGAGGCCTCCTTACGACAAGGAATTGACTTATCACGAAGGGGAAAACATAATCTCAACTATGAGTGACCATGCGAAGGTTATTACGTGCGGGTGCAGGTACAACCGGTATGAATCGGAGGAGATACTATCACGCATACGCGGCGGCAGCGGCGGAAAACTTGTCGTTATAAACTCGTGCTCCGTTACGCGCGCCTCCGAGGCGAAAAGCCGTAAGGCGGTAAGACGCGCCATCCGTGAAAACCGCGGAGCATCGATAGTCGTGGCGGGCTGCTGGGCGGAGTTGAAACCGGAGGAGGTAAGCTCGATAAAAGGAGTCGACCTTGTGCTGGGCAACGAAGAAAAATTCTACGTAGAAAATTTTCTTCCGGGCCGGGGGCGCGAGCGCACCGGCGGCGTGAAGGATGCCGAAAAATTCGTCGAAACCAACGTCGGCCCGATAGAAAACCGCACGGCGGCCTATCTGAAGATTCAAAACGGATGCGGCGAAAGTTGTTCCTTCTGCGTGGTAAGGCTCGTGCGCGGCAAAAGCCGGTCGGCCCCGCCGGAGTTCGTATTGAGGCGGGTGGATTCGCTAATCAATGCCGGTGCGAAAGAAATAGTTTTAACCGGCATCAATGTCGGAGCATACGGCAGAGATTTTTGTACGAAAAATACGAAGAAGACGAAGAATACGCAATATAAACAAAGTGAACAAAACAAACGAAAACCTTCGCTGGCCCGGCTGCTTGAAAAGCTGATCCTTAAAAAGGCCGTGCGTTTCCGGCTCAGCTCCATCAACCCTCTTGATGTTACGGACGAAATACTTTCGATCATGGCGGATTCTCCCCAAACGATATGCCGCCACCTTCACGTGCCGATGCAAAGCGGCAGCGACGCGATACTTCGGAAGATGGACAGGCCTTACAGCGCGGCGCAATACAGGGAGAAGATAGAGGAAATCGTACAAAGACTTCCCGGCATAGGGCTGGGCTGCGACGTAATGGCCGGGTTCCCCGGCGAGACGGAAGACGATTTTATACGTACCGAACGTATGCTTTCCGATTTACCGTTCAGTTACGCTCACGTCTTTACCTATTCGCCACGGGAAAAAACTCCGGCATTTGAAATGAAAGAAACGCTCACCCATCGGGAAAAAAAGGGAAGGGTAGAGAAACTTAAGAAAATCGCCGCCGCAAAAAATCTTTCGTATAAAAAATCTCTTATGGGAAAAACCCTGGAGGTTCTGGTTGAAACCCGCAACTCTGCTAATTGCGGTTCACTGACGGGTAAAAGCGATACCTTTTTGCAGGTCGAGTTTCACGGCGGGCGCGAGCTTGAAGGGCAACTTACGCGCGTTCGTATAACCGGCGTGAAGGATAACGGCTTGATGGCGGTATGAGCGGCCCGGTAACCCTCACAACCGATTTCGGTTTGGGAGACCCGACGGTGGCGATAATGAAAGGGGTGATGCTGTCCATAAAACCCGACCTGAAAATAATCGACGTTACGCACGAGATACCGCCGCAGGATATTACCCGCGCCGCCCTTTGCATAAGCCGTTTCCGCGATTACTTTCCCGAAGGCGCCATACACGTCGCCGTAGTCGACCCCGGCGTGGGCTCAAACCGGGACGCCGTGATAGTCAAAACCGGGAGGTATTTTTATATTGGGCCCAATAACGGGCTGTTTTCGGTTTTGGATTCCGACGTAGAAAAAATTGTTAAAATAGAAAACCCCGATTACCTCATGGCGTCTATCAGCGTAACTTTCCACGGCAGGGACATCTTCGCGCCGGTTGCGGCTCATCTGGCAAGCAAGGTTCCAATGGAGGAATTCGGAAATTCGGTTGAAAAACTGGAAAAAATAGATTTACCGTACCCTGTTTTAAATAACAGCGGGGAGCTTTTGGGGGAGATTACATACTTCGACAACTTCGGCAACGCCTTTACCAGCATTACCGACGAACATTTGCGCATGGCGTAAAAGTAGAATAAAAATGGAACCATTGTGATACGCGTTGGGGATCACACCGCCCGATCCTTGAGTTACTACTATCAGGCGGCTTCCGCGGGAGAACTGGGCGCCATAATAAACAGCTTCGGTTTCATGGAGCTATTCAGCCCCAACGCAAACGCCCGCGATATGTTCCGTCTCAAGACGGGGGATAAGCTGTCCGTGCGGTTTGAATCCTGAAACAGGATTACCAGCGGGTTCAAGACCATTTTCGCATTATCATGGTTCGACAGGCTCACCATGACATGTCACCCTGAGCTTGTCGAAGGGTGACAGTATGTTGCATTTAAAAAGGAAAATAGTATAAGTGGGGAAATTAGAAAGATTCGATCCCACATACCTTGCGCTAACGGCAGCGGAACAAAACGTTGTGGCGGAGACTCCCGTTGACCGGTATATGCCGCAGCGGCCTTTTACCGTTTCAGAGCACCTCATACAGCTCCTTTGGCGCAACG
>BTTC01000044.1:0-10153 GCA_036244935.1 bacterium
GCCAGCATTACATGGACGAACTTACCAGCGAACTCGGAGACAACGCGGTGGATGATATTTTTAACGCCACGCGGATAGAGTCGGTTAAAATAGCGCCCATCGCGCAGCGGTTTTATCGAAACATACACAGATGGGTGACTTCCGGCGGTAATCCGCAAAAGTGACCGCGAGGCGATAAAACAGCCGTGCCGTTATTGTATAATCTGGAGCGGGTCGCAGCCCTTCTGTACAGGCAGTCGATCATAAACCTGGAGCAGCTGCAGGAAATACGCTCCGCTTCCGACCGTCAGAAACCGGGATCGACGCAAAAGGGACGGTCTGGGGTCAAGCCGCGCCCGGTTGCGCGTAACGATAAAAAATCCGCCGTGGAAATCATTGAATCCCTCAAGATAAACCTCGCAAATGACGAACAGCTCGACGAAGACACGATCATGCGGGCCATAGCTAATGAATATCATCTGTCCTTTAAAAAGCTGGATCCCCTGGAACTGGACGCCGACATAGTTACCAACACCGTACCGAAACCTTTTGCTCTTAAACATTTCGTACTTCCGCTTTACAGCAATGGGGAAAGTCTTACGGTGGCCGTGGTGGACCCGGAAGAAAAAGAGGCCGTTGAACAGGTAAAGATGGTATCAGGATATGAAATCCAGCGCGTCATATGTATGCTCAGCGATATTAAAAAAACGATAAACCAGTTTTACGGATTTCATACTTCAGTCAAAAAAGCCGAAATGGACGTTACTTCCGCATGGTCGGCCATCGGGAATCTGGAACAGCTGTCCCAACTGAAATCGGAAGAGGAAATCTCGTCCACCGACCAGCACATCCAGAGCGCCGTGGAGTTTATTTTAAAGGACGGCCTTATGCAGCGCGCTAGTGACATACACATAGAGCCCAAGCGCGAACAGACAATAGTCCGCATGCGGCTGGACGGCGTGTTGGTCGATACGCAAAAGATGCCGCAGGTTGTGCACAACGCGATAGTATCGCGCATCAAACTCCTCGCGCGGCTCGATATATCGGAAAAACGCAGGCCGCAGGATGGCCGAATAAAAGTTCAAAGCAGCGGCAAGGAGGTGGAGATGCGCGTATCCACCATGCCGGTCGCATTCGGCGAGAAGGTTGTAATAAGAATTTTCGATCCCGAGATGGCCAGCAGGGATCTGGAACAGCTCGGCTTTTTCCCGGAAGAGCTGGCGCGTTATAAACGGTTTCTGGATAAATCCTACGGGATGATACTCGTAACCGGCCCCACGGGTTCCGGCAAAACCAGCACTTTGTATTCTTCGCTGCAATACGTGCACACGTCGGAAAAAAACATCATGACAATAGAAGACCCCATAGAAATGGTGGTGCCGCAATATAACCAGATCGGCGTACAGCCGAATATAGAGCTTACATTCGGGTCGGCGCTTCGCTCTATTTTACGCCAGGACCCGGACGTAATAATGATCGGCGAAATCCGGGATCGTGAAACGGCCGAAAATGCTATCCAGGCCGCGCTTACGGGACATCTGGTACTTTCAACGCTGCATACCAACGATACCGTATCATCGCTCACCCGGCTGTACGATATTGGAATAGACTCTTATCTGGTGAAGTCGTCCCTTCTGGGTGTGGTAGCGCAAAGGCTTGTAAGGGTCATCTGCGGCAAGTGCAAAACTGCCGCCGAATATCCGGCTGACGAACTTGCCGGGCTGGGTATCGCGAACGTTGAAAACGCCGACTTCCAAAAAGGCGCCGGATGCGAGCATTGCAGATTTACCGGATATTACGGTCGCATGGGCGTCCACGAGGTTCTGGAGATAAATGACGCCGTAAGAAAATATATAGGCGGCAAAACGTCGAACGACGAGATAAAACTGAATGCGAAAAAGGCGGGCATGAAAACGCTTTGGGAAAACGCAATGAAAAATGTCGTGATGGGTATAACCACTCTGGAGGAGGCGCTCCGCGTATTTTCGGATTGAAAAACAGATATAATTTCATCACTGCTGTTACAACTCGTGATAATAAATGCGGTAAAAGATAACGGCGGCGGCGGCGGATACGTTTAGCGATCCCACGTTGCCCGAATGGGCGATGCGGATAGTTTCGTCGCAGTTCTTCTTGACTAGCGGTCGTATACCTTTTCCTTCCGATCCCAGAACGACGGCAAGCGGAAACGACGGCTTGAATTTATCAAGCGGTACTTTGCCGTTCGTCTCGGCGGCGATAATATGAAAACCTTCGCCGTGAAGTTTTTCCAGAGTCCGCGAGATGTTTGTGACGCGGCAAAACTCCATGTACTCCGTTGCTCCGGCGGACGCTTTTATTACGGTTGAGTTTATCTCGCAGCTTCTGTTTTTTGCGAAGACCGCGCCGCAAACCCCGAACGCCTCGGCGCTGCGAAGTATGGCCCCGAAATTGCGCGGGTCGGTTATGGAATCGAGGACAACCACGACAGGTTTTTTATTTTTGGACATTACGTTAGCGACGAAAGACTGGAAATCGCGCAACTGCGGAAGTTCGACTACGGCAATAACGCCCTGATGATTTTCGGATCGTGAGCGTTCGTCCAGTTGGCGCCGCCCCGCTGTTTTCAGGGCCACTCCCTTGCGCGCTGCAAGATCGAGTAACTCCTTTAAATTATGCGACGTACCTTCAACGTAAAAGATGGATATTACTTTACGTCTTCCGGCGCGCAGGACTTCCATAACCGGGTGCCTGCCGTATACCAGTTGCGTAGACATCCTTCCGGCGGGGTATCCCTAAAGGATTTTCGCGGTCCATGTGGTACCGCCGGGCGAATCCATAAGTTCGATCCCCTTTTCCGCCAGCGCGTCGCGTATTTGATCGGCTTCGGCAAAATTTTTCGCCTTGCGCGCAGCGGTGCGTTTTTCGATCAGCTCCTCAATCTCCGCGCCGGTCATGCCGGATTCCGAAAGCCGTTTGGCCTTTATATTTGCCATGTAATCGGCGGGTTTTCGATTTAAAATTCCAAGCACTCCGCCGATCTCTTTAAACCCCGCATAAAGATCGGCAAGCTCGCTGATCTTTTTTTCATCCCTGTTTTTTTCAAGGGAATCGCACAGCACGTTTACTCCGTTTGCCGCATCGTTTAAAACGGCAAGCGCCGCCGCAGAGTTGAAGTCGTCCTCCAGTGCGGTGATGAACGCCGATCTGGTTTTTTCAGGCATTTCGCCGACTTTGCCGTCCAAAACCTTTTCCGCCCTTACCGCTGCCATATAAAGTCTGTTGAGATGCGTTTCCGCTTCCTTCAGATATGAATCCGCGAAGTCTATTGGCGAACGGTAGTGCGTAGACAGCAGATAAAGCCGCACTGCCTCTGGATCGAATTTTTCCAAAACGTCTTTTATCGTAAAAAAATTTCCTAAAGACTTGCTCATCTTTTCCTTGTTGATGTTAACGAACCCGTTATGCATCCAGAAGTTTACCGGCGGCTTGCCGGACGCGCCATGCGACTGGGCGATTTCATTTTCGTGATGCGGGAATATAAGGTCCCTCCCGCCGCCGTGTATGTCGAACGTTTCGCCCAGAATTTCGCGGCCCATTGCGGAGCATTCAATGTGCCAGCCCGGTCTGCCCTCTCCCCAAGGGGAATCCCATTTGGGTTCACCCGGTTTTGCGTCTTTCCACAGCGCGAAATCGAGAGGGTTTCTTTTAGCTTCGTTCACCTCTACGCGCGCACCTTCCATAAGGTCGTTGGTGTTTTTCTTCGAGAGTTTTCCGTATTCCCTGAAACTGGAAACCGAATAAAAAACATCACCGCCCACCTGGTACGCCAGACCCTTGTCAATGAGTTTTGCTATCATCTTTTGCATTGCGTCGATGTACTTCGTTGCGCGCGGCTCGAAGGTGGGGCGTTTCAAAAAGAGCGCGTCCATATCCTCGTAAAAAAGTTTCAGGTTTTCCTCTACCAACTCTCCGGTGGATATGCCGCGCTGGTTTGCCCTGTTTATTATCTTGTCGTCCACATCGGTGAAGTTGCGTACGTAAGTCGCTTTATAACCGAGATATGAAAGCGAGCGGAACACGAAATCGAAAACCACCCCGGCGCGCGCGTGCCCCAGATGGCAGCGGTCGTACAGCGTCACGCCGCAGACGTACATCCCGGCTTCGCCTTGTTTGATCGGTTTGAATTCTTCCTTTTTACCAGTGAACGTATTGTATATTTTTAAACTCATCCCTTTAAAAATTCCAGAAAACGTTCAAGCCTTTTAACTCTTTCATCGGGTTTGAGGAACTCGTAAATTTTCTTCAATTCCGGGCCGCGCAGCCTGCCTGTCAAAGCGGCGCGGATCGGCATAAACAGCTGTTTGCCGCTTACGCCCGCGGCTTTCGACACCTCGTCCGCCGCTTGCTGAAAATCCTCGGCGTGGCAGTTTTCCATGAAAGTTTTTATCACCGCCAAAGCGGCGCTGTTTTCCGCCATAGCCTCTCTTACTGCCGGCTCAACTTCAAAATCAAAAAACGGCGCAAGTTCGTAATCCAGGTCGGTAAGACGGCCTATGTTGTCCTTCACGGCGTCTATGAGAAGCAGCTTTCTGCTTTCCGCAAGTTCGCCGAATTCCTTTTGGTATTTTTTTATAAACCACCCGCCGAGTTTCAAAAGATTTTCAGGGGAGCTCTTTTTTATTTTCTGCGTATTAAACCATTCCAGCTTCTGGAGGTTGTAACTTGACAGGCGCACCGCCACGCGTTTTAACGAAAATTTTTCTATAAGCTTTTGGGCGGTCATCTCCTCATTTTTATCTTCGGGACTCCATCCGATCAACGCCAAAAAGTTCAAGGCGGCTTCCGGCAGGTAGCCTTCGTTTATTATTCTGGAAAACCCGGACCGAGCATCCCTTTTGCCGAGTTTCGAACCGTCTTCCGCCATTATCAGCGGCAGATGAGCGTAAACCGGCCTTCTGAATCCCAGGGCGTTCAGAAGCATGATTTGTATAGGAGTATTGCTGATGTGGTCTTCTCCGCGTATTACATGCGTGATGTTCATCATGCCGTCGTCCACCGCGTTGGCGAAGTTGTACGTCGGCAGGCCGTTTGAACGGAAGACGATAAAATCCCCCAAGAGTTCCAGGCTGACGTTTACTTCGCCGCGTATGATATCGAAGTATTTGAGTTTTTTGTCTTCTATGCGGAATCGCAGGGCAAACGGTTCGTTTAGCGCGCGGCTGTTTCTTTCGTGTAACGGCAGGTCCCGGCAGATGCCGGAATAGACCGGAGGCCTTCCTTCACGAGCCGCCGCATTGCGGTCTGCTTCAAGTTTTTCTTCAGAACAAAAACATGGATACAGGCACCCGTTGGTGGCAAGCTGTTCAAGTTTCATGTTGAAAGCCGTTGTGTGCCTCGATTGATAAAAAGGCCCTTCGTCCCAATCAAGCCCAAGCCATTTTAACGACTCGATTATTTCTTCCGCGTATTCCAGCTTGTTACGTTCCTTATCGGTGTCGTCTATGCGGAGTATGAACTTCCCTTTTTGGCTGCGGGCAAAAAGCCAGTTGAAAACGGCGGTACGCATGTTACCCGCGTGCAGAGGCCCGGTAGGTGACGGCGCGAACCTTACCCGTACCCCCAGCAAATCTTCACGGTTGTATTTTTGTATTTTCTGCATTAAGAACCTGGGATTTTAATGACCGTTGCCACGGCGTGTGCGGCAATTCCCTCACGCCGTCCGGTAAAGCCCATCCCTTCGGTGGTGGTGGCCTTTATGCTTACGAAGCCGGTAGCTATACCGGCGGTTCGGGCCAGGTTTTCCCGCATCCGCTCCAGGTACGGCAGCAACTTTGGCGCCTCGGCGATGATAACGGAATCGATGTTCCCGACTCCGTAACCCTCTTTGCGAAGCATCTCCATAACTTTTCCGAGGAGGTCTATGGACGAGGCATCCTTGTACCTGGGATCGGAAGGCGGGAAGTGGATTCCAATATCCCCCATAGCCAGCGCTCCCAGCAGGGCGTCGCACACCGCATGCGTAAGAACGTCCGCGTCGCTGTGTCCCAACAGACCCTTTTCGTAAGGAATGAGAAGGCCTCCGAGAACGAGACTGCGCCCCTCAACCAAAGCGTGCGCATCGAAACCGGTACCAACCCTTAACATGCCGGTAATGATAGACCTTACTTAAAAACTAAGCAACGCGGTAGCAGTTTTGTACAACCTGCCGCCTACGCCTTCCCGTATGTAAATATTTTTGCAGCCGATGTAATCATCAGCGGATCCCAGCAGTTTTGTACAACCTGCACCAAGCGAAGCCAAATTGAAAAACCCCTCCTGCGTCTCCCCTTAATATGCCTTGCGGCAAGGGGAGGAAAAAGCCGATAAAGATATTAAAAATATCCCGCAACCGATTAACCAATTTGACTTTTTCATTTTCCGCGCCATAAAAACATTGTCCTATTTTTTTGCCATTTCGACCATTAATAGATGGCTGTCTTCAAGAGCCTTGAATATCAATTTTGCGCTTTCTTTGATTTCCAAAGCATCCCGGCTTTTCAAAGCAACGTCGTTTACAGCCAGAGCCCCTTTGATGCATACAAGATAGATTTGACGATTTTCTTGATTCTCGAATTCAAGCTGTTTTCCCGCGTCAATCTCTGCAGCATATATGTTCACATCCTGGTTTATTGTTATGGCCTCGTTATCCGTCTTCCCGGATACCACATGAAGAAACCTGTTATGCCGGTCTACCTTTAAAAATCTTCTGGAGCCATATTGCGGCGTCAGCCCATTCTTGTTCGGCAGTATCCATATTTGTAAAAACCGCAAGGTTTTATCACCGCTTTCATTCATTTCGGAATGGGTGATGCCCGTACCCGCGCTCATGTACTGGACGTCGCCGCGCTTTAACGTCTCTTTGTAACCCATACTGTCTGAATGCGTCAGCTCGCCGTCGATACAGTAAGACACGATCTCCATGTCCTGATGAGGATGAGTACCGAAGCCGGTTTGCGGGCGGACAAGGTCGTCGTTCAGAACACGGAGAACGCCGAACTGCATATTGTCCGGATTGAAATACTCTGAAAACGAAAAATGAAAGCGGCTTTCAAGCCATCCGTGGCGGGCATGAAACAAACTTTTCGACTCTATTTTATTTAATGTTTTCATAATATCTCCATTTCTATAAACATCATGTGAGGTTTTTGATACTGACTTTTTTCAACGTTTTTCATACGCACATATTAAGCACACATGGTATGTTTGTGTAAGTAGGTACTATTTAGTAACCAGCAATGCCGGAGGAAACTTGAATAAAAAGTCTGAACTTGAGATGCCGCCGCCGTCATCGGATTGCCCGCTCTCGCCATGTATTAAACTGCTTGCCGGAGCATGGACGCTGGAAATAATCTGGCATATTAAAAGCAAACCTAAACGATATGGTGAATTGCGTCGTTTGCTGGGAAAGATTTCTTCAAAAGTTCTTACAACCCGTCTTCGGCAGATGCAGGAACGCGATGTTGTGTTCCGTAAAGTCATTCCGAGCACCCCGCCTATGGTCGAGTATGGGCTCACGAATAACGGGAAAAAGTTGATACCGGTCATAAATGCCATAAGTAAGGTAAAAATAAATCCTGCCCCTAGAACGAATATGAAAAAGGTTTAAATATGACAAAATATTCTGGTGTACCGTTAGATGGTTCACTTTTTTACCAAAAGGCGCAGGGAGTTGCTATCACATATCGACAACCTGAAAGTTAGGAAATATTAGGTTTTTTCATTACCTGAGACCTGTAGAAAAACTATGTTCACGACGTTGTTTACGAAGATTGCTGTTCGCAACGGCTCCCATCCACGGGGAGGTTTTCTATATTGCTACCCCGAGCTTGTTGTGGTTCGTCCTTCGGCAGGCTCAGGATGACAACTCACCATGACATGGGGTACTCAGCATGACAAAAAATGTCACCCCGGGCTATGAGCCTGTCCTGAGCCTGCCGAAGGATCAAAGGGCCGCCATGATAAGCGTTAATGGTACTACTAAAACCCCGGCGGGCCACCTTCCCTTGCGGTGTAGTAATTCTATGAGTTTTTCTGCAGGCCTCTACCTGCCGTCTCTGCCTTCCCGTATGTAAATATTCTTGTAGTCGATATAATTATTTGAGGATTCCAGCAGCATGGCGCGTTCGCTTTCCGTAAGTTCTCTTACCGGCTTTGCCGGGATGCCCATTGCCAGCTGGCCGGAAGGGATCGTTTTACCCTCCGTAACAACACTGCCCGCCGCTATTATGCTGTCCGATTCCACCTCCGCTCCGTCCAGTATCACCGCACCCATCCCTATGAGTGCCCGCGACCTGATTGTGCAGCCGTGCAGCGTTACGGAATGCCCCACCGTTATATCGTCTTCCAGTATGGTCGGATAGGTATCGCGGGTTACGTGAACAACGCTCGCGTCCTGTATGCTGGTGCGCTTCCCGATGCGTATGAAATTGACATCGCCGCGTACCACCGCGTTAAACCAGACGCTGGAATCTTCGCCTATCGTAACGTCCCCTATTACATGAGCGGAATCCTCTATGAAGGCGGATTCCGCCACTTCAGGCCACTTGCCTTTGTAAGGTTTAATCATCGAAGTGGAAACGGGTGAAAAACAGGCGGAAAGCCGTTACGCGATCCGCCTGCCGGGGGGCAGCATTAAACCTTTGCGTCGAAAAATCTTGCAACCACTTTATTGTATGCCCGTTTGAAAGACTGTACTTCCTTGCTGGGAATCTGCCTGATTTCATCCCGAGTCTCAAGGTCTCTGACTTTGACAACGAGATCGTGGTCGGAGTTGACGGTGTAGTCATAGTATTTTGCAGTATAACCTTCATTCGAGACGTTTTCAGGTCGAACATCCACGCGATCCGTAACGGTTTTGGCCGCCGCAGCAGCTTGACGCTTCAAAGCCTGCGGTGCCCGGCGCGCAACCTGCTTCGTGCGGATGACCTCCGCATTGATTTTAACGCTTTCGGTACCTTTTATTTCCATTGCCGTATCCTTGTAATTTCTCCCATCTCCCTTATCGGCAGGTATGGTACAAAAGATTACCTTGTTGGACGGCAATCAGGATTTCTATAGCGTTTCAAGCTCTGGCAGATACGATAGATATTCCAACAGGTCTGAATATCAAGACATTACGTATGTGCATCGTATTCATGGTAAAGCAATATGCTTTAAATAATAAAAATAAAAAACCTGCACGGCTGGAAGGTAACGCCGAAAGCGGCGGCTTACGAACAGTAAACGGAATTCGGGCCTAGTATGGTTTCCATTCCAGAGATAAACGATTCATTTGCAGCCACTCTGTAGCTGTTGGATGCGTCTATTCGCATCTTTTTCTTATCCGGGAAGGTAAAGTGCAGTGTAAGCGCGCTTGAACCTTTACACTTTAGCGCCATCTTTTGTATCTGACGCAGGGTAGGCTCTTCCAGTCCAACCATGTTGAGGTTCAGGTGAATGCAGCTTGTAAATTTTTCCTGCGCTTCCTTCAGCGTGAGCAGTTCTTCGACTATCACCTTTACGTCGTTTTCGTTTTTGTCGATCCGTCCGCGGATAAAGATGGTATCCGCAGCTTCCAGTATGTGAACGCACTTCTTATAAACATCGGGCCAGACGATGAGTTTCACCGATCCGGCGAGATCTTCCAGCGTGACGTATGCAAATCGTTCCTTTTTCCTTGTCATCTGCGTTTTCATCAAACTGACTACGCCGCAAAGACGCACCTCCTGTTTATTCGCAGCATCGCAAAGGTCGGCTGTCTGGTGAGTAGCAATACGTTTTATCTCTTTTTGATGCCGCTCAAGCGGATGGCCGGTAATGAAAAACCCAAGCGTTTCCTTTTCATAGGCAAGCCTCTCGTGTTCCGGCCAGTGCGGTACGTCGGCGATAAGTCTTTTCAGCTGCTGTTCTTCGCTCTCCATCTGGGCAAACAGGTTCGCCTGACCCACCGCGGTTTCATCGCGGGTACGGGCGGCCTCTTCCACCACGCTTTCAAGCGATTCAAAAAGCGCCGCGCGGTTTTCGTCCAGCGAATCGAAAGCGCCGCACTTTATCAGCGCATCAAACGTCCGCCTGTTAACCTGGCGCAGATCGACGCGCTTGGCAAAATCCACCAGCGATTTGAACTCGCCGCCTTCGTCGCGCGCGCGTATTATCTCTTTTACCGCGCCTGTCC